>NZ_JSYF01000071.1:0-23508 GCF_054824225.1 Pontibacter sp. HJ8 | reverse complement strand
AAGTACATTTTTTTAGTGCAAAATAAACATTGTATTTTTAAATATTTGAGCAATAGAACGTGTGGAAATTTGCATCTCTGGCTTGAAACTGTAGGTGAGGACAGAAGGTGCGGTTTGTACTTTATTTGTACTTTAAATGCGAATTCATCCAACAAAAAAGCCCCGGCTCATAACCGGGGCTTTCCATATTATCGTTGCAGGACCAGCTTCTGGGTATAGGACTGTTCTCCGAACCGTACACGCAACAGGTATACACCCGAGGCCCGCGCCGACAGGTTGATGGTCGCTTCGTAGAAGCCGTTGAACCGCTCCACTTCCCGGGTATAGATCCGGTTGCCGAGCATATCCGTTACGTCCAGGTGCAGGTCTTCCTGCTGGAGGGTTTCAAAGTGGATCTTGAATATACCCGTGCTGGGGTTTGGTGAGGCCAGCAGTTCGGGCTTTAACTCCCGCCCATCCGCCTGAAAAGCGAAGGTATACGCCAGTGACATATCCGATACACAGCCCTTCTGCTGCGACTGCACACTGTAGTTGCCGCTCTCCGTTGGGGTATAGCTCTGGCCGGTAGCGCCGGGGATGAGCCTGTTGTCCAGGTACCACTGGTTGCCTTCTGCTAAACTGGACTTCAGGCTGAGTCCCTCCCGCTGTACCACAGGCTGTGCGAGCGGCGCCCCGCTTTCTATTGGCACCTCTACACGCGGACTTTTGCACCCGATGGCCCTGATCTTCAGATCGTAGAAATAATAATAGAACCCCAGGGGAGTGGTGGTCGCGGTGTTACCGGTTATGGCAAACACATCCGGTATCTGGAACGGATAGCCGTTGACCCCTGCATTGTTCCGGAAGATGGTCGCACTGTCGGCATAACTGATTGCTATGTTATAGTTGCCGGCTTCCGGCAGCGCCAGGCCCAGATCGTACACTTCGCCCTGATCGTTCGGGTCGTTTGGCTGCGGGCCTGCGGCAGGCGTCGTACGGGTGGCCTTCACATTGAGTGTTTTGCTGGACACAGGAGCGCCGTCTGAATTGTAAGCCGTGAACGTGATCTTGCCGGAATGACCAATGTATAGGCGGGCACTCTCCAGCAGCATAGGCGCATTGGTAGTGATGGTCACATCCGGCGAGAACTGGTTATACCCTCCGTCTGAGGCAAAATTTTTGTTAGCCGGGCCTACTGTACCCGCAAAATCATTGAGGGCAGCAAAAAAGGTGCGAACAGCCTGCGTGGTGGAAATTCGGGCTGAGTTGCCCGCCGCTATCGGTGTGGTGCCGGTGGCGGAGGTATACCAGAAGACCGTGCCGTCACCGGAACCTGTCAGAGTATACCTGGGGTCGTTGCCGCAGCGATTGACCGTGGCCTGCGGCGCGGCGGTATTGCCTCCTGCACGAAAGCTACTGCTTGCCTGGTTGTTGCTCAGCACAGCATCCTGCTGCAGTCCGGAACGGGCAACAAGCTCATACGAGACACCTGCCTCCGTGGCAAAATTCCCTGACAACACCATTTCATCTTCTGAGAAGGCCCCCAGTGAGCGGGTATAGGTGCCGCTTACCTGGCCTACCTCCATCCCGTTCCGTTGAATGCTTACGGTTACCGGAATATTGGTCTGGGAAGCTGTACCGTTGTTCCGGAGCTTTACCACAAAGGTCTGCTCAGCGCCGGCGCACAGCGAAGCTCCTACCGGGTACACACGCTGTACCGCGATGTCTCTTTTTGCTTTCACGAACTGGACGATGTAGTCCTGGGTTCCGCCGCGGGTATAGGAGCCGCAAGGGCTGATGCTGCCGGCATCCGAGGTCTCAGCTACGACCATACGCAGCCGGGTGCTGTTGCCCGGTTTGACACCGGCTGGCGATGTGATGGATGCTGCGAAGGTCCCGGTGCCTGTGATCACAGCCGATACGGCGGCTTCTTCGCCGGCATCTGTAAAGTTGCTGTTGCCATTCCAGTCCACGTATACCTTGGCTGCTTTTGCTGCACTGGCCCCGCAGGACCCCAGCTCAAAAGAAATGGTTTTGGTCTGGCTGGGTTCAAATTCAAGTACGGGCTGTGTGAGTATCTGGTAGGTGGCGCAGCCCTCATAGGTTTTGGTTTTGCCGTCAAATACCAGCTTATTTATCCTGGCGCCGGCATCCGAGGTAGGAGCGCTGGTGCAGTAGGCCTTGCCTCCTATGCCGCTTACCAGCAGCGCGTAAGCCTGCGGTCCTTTCTGCAAAGTGCCTTTGTGCGCTACACGGATGGTATAGGTTTCTCCCGGAACCGCATTTGGGATGGTGATCTGCTCTACGTTATCGCGGATGTTGTCGCCGCGCTGTGCCGCCTGCTCCGGCTTCTCCGGATCCAGGGTCCAGGGCAGAAAAGAAGTGCCTTTGCTGGTGATGCGCACATCCAGGTCATTGATCAGGCGCGGACTGCGGCTGTTGACAGAGCTGGCCGTAGACGCTAAAACCACGCCCTCCGGATCAGTCCAGGCAATCGTGACGACCAAAGGACCGCTGCCCGAAGCTACGACGTCGAAGCTATAGTTTTGTCCCTGCGCCAGTGTGTTTTCACTGATCAGGTGCGTTTGCTGGGCGTTGGTGATCACGTTGGCTGCTTTCTCTGCGTTCAGCAAACCCCAGCCATGCACATAATCCGGCCCGGGCGCTGTGCCTGCTTCGTCTGCGGTGTGTATGGCCAGGCCTTTGAGGGTAGCGGCACGCATCAATTCGCCCTTTTTGAGGTTGGCATAGTGTTCCTGCAGCAGCAGCAGGGTGCCGGATATGTTGGGAGCAGCCATCGAGGTGCCGTTCAGCAATTTGTAGGACCTGTCGCTGTCACTGTGCGTGGAAAGCACCGATACGCCATTGCCTACAAGATCGGGCTTGATGCGGCCATCATCGGTCGGGCCGAAGCTGCTGAAGGAGGAAATGGCGACGTCGGAGGGCTGGTTGTAGCCGGCAGCGATCGGCTGCACGGCGCCTACCGTCAGGATGTTTTTGGCGTTGCCATACGTTGAAATGGCGTCATAGCCATTGTTGCTGCTGATGCTGGCCGGGCGCTGGGCGATTAAGGTAAAGTTGCCATTCTTGTTGCGCTGAAAATAAGGCTTGCCGGGCTCCGGACCTGTCTCAGCCCGGTTGTTGCCGCCCGATTTTACGATCAGCAAGTAAGGGGCATTGTAGGCAATGCGGTCCCAGTTGGCAGCCGTTTCGTCATAAAAGCCAAATTTATAATCTTCGGTCTCGCTTATTTCAGTATTGCCCCACCATTCCCAGTACGGATCTGTATCGGTGCCTTTGCGATCGGAATTATAGCGCCAGCCGGCAATGGAGCCATAGGAGTGATTGGAGACCAGCATCTGGTTTTTGGCGGCTTCCGCCATCTCGGCCACGTCGTTGTTAAAGTCGTACGCCTGCAGTTTCTTCACGCCGAAAGCCATCCCTTTGGCCAGAGCATTCTGGCCGCTGGCGATAAGGGTGCCCGCCACGTGGGTGGCATGATCATTCACTTTGGAAGCGCCGTCCTTGAGTTCGATGCGGTCCCGTAGTTCCACGTGTGTTTCGCGTATACGTCCGCCATCCCAAATTCCGAGTTTATCAGACACAGCGCTGCTGGCACCGCTGAGGTTTAAGCCCAGGGCGCCGCCGGCCCACAGCTGATCTGTTTTGGTGGTGGCGGCTGCCCGGGTGTTGTTATAGGTGATGTAGTAGATGGGCATGCCGGTGGCATCGAGCCCCTGCAGGGAGATGTGCGAACCATCCTTGTAGGTCTTTTCAACTTCCCATCCATACCGCTTGGCCAGTGCAAGAGCGGCTGCCCGGTTGGTTTTATAGTCCCTTTCAGCTGCCACTGCGATGCGGCTCAAAGCCTCCACATTTGCCTTAGCCGGCAAAACGCTGCGTTGCTGCGCCGTGCCAACCGTAGTGACAGCCATGGCTGCGGCCATAAGCCAAAGGCTTAATCCTCTCATAAAGCAGTAGTAGGTAGAAATTTAAAATCTCTGAATATAATTAAAAGTGATAGAAAGACAAAGTTGTTCAAAAAGTGCAGGTTATTTTCAGCCATGAGGCTGCTCCCGGAAAATACTGCCCTCCAATTAGGGTTCAGGACAACAAAAAAGCGCATCAGGTTTAGCCTGATGCGCTTTTTCTTTTCAATTGGACGGCCAGCTATTTCCGGAGGTATTGTGCAAATTCTTTGGCAAAGTAAGAGAGGATGATATCAGCACCGGCACGTTTGATGCTCAGCAGACTCTCCAGCATGGCCTTCTCTTCGTCGATCCAGCCTTTCAGGCCAGCTGCCTTTACCATGGCATATTCCCCGCTCACGTTGTAGGCTGCAATGGGCAGCTGAGAATTGTCGCGCAGGAGCTTGATAATGTCGAGGTAGGCCAAGGCAGGCTTCACCATCAGGTAGTCGGCTCCTTCTTCCGTGTCCAGCGCGGCTTCGATGAGCGCTTCGCGGCTATTGGCCGGGTTCATCTGGTACGTTTTCTTGTCGCCCATTTTAGGGGCAGAGTCGAGGGCGTCGCGGAACGGACCGTAAAAAGCGCTGGCATACTTGGCCGTATACGCCATGATGCCTACCTGGTGGAAGCCATTCTCATCCAGCACGCGGCGGATGTAGCCTACGCGTCCGTCCATCATGTCGGAGGGGCCTACGATATCGGCGCCGGCCTGCGCCTGTGTCAGGGCCATGTTGCCCAGCACCTCCAGCGACTCGTCATTCACGATCTCGCCGTTGATGACAATACCGTCGTGGCCGTCGGAGCTGTAAGGGTCCATCGCCACGTCGGTCATCAGCACCACATCCGGGAAGTTTTTCTTGATCGCGCGGATCGCTCTCGGGAACAGGCCGTCCGGGTTTTTGCTTTCGGTGGCGTATTTATCTTTCAGGTTTTCAGGTATAGCCGGAAAAGGGGCAAAGGCTTTTACACCCAGCTCCACGCAGGAAGCTACTTCGTCCAACAGGGTATCGATGGAGAAGCGGTTGATACCCGGCATGGAGGCTACTTCCACTTTCTGGTTCTGGCCCTCGATGATAAATAGGGGGTATATGAAGTCGTTCAGGCCCAGGCTTGTTTCCTGCACCATGTTCCGGATTACTTCATTATAGCGGTTGCGTCTTGGTCTTTTCGTGTTCATCGTATAGCAAGTGCTCTAAAATGCTTAAAAATCAGTCAGCTGCAAAGATACGGCGAAAGCGGGGGAAAGGGAAACTATACCTTAGATTTTGACATTTGCTATACCTGAAATCAGGATCATTACTTGCTTGCTTCAGGTATAGCGGACGGTTTTGAGTTGTCGGCTGCTTGTGTGCCATCTAAGCGCCCATGCCCAATTCTTGAGAGGCTAAATCCGTTTTCTTAAGCGAAGCGAAAGAGAGCTTGCGCTCGTTTTCATTTCAGGATTCGTTCAACGGAATGGCTATACCTGTTCAAAACAGGCTGTCCGGATGCAGTAAAACCAGTGGGCTGGTCGGAAAGTCGCGGCTCCACCCTTTTTCCCGGAGTGATAATGCAGGTATAGGAGCCCTGCCAGGAAAACCAAAAGAACAACCATGACATGCCTGTTCTCTACAAGGTATGCATACTTCTTCGTGCGAAGCTTAGCTAGGTTTTATATCACCTGATAATCCCTACAAGGTATAGCTGAGAAATCAGGTAGAGGCAAGTTTCAGGGGAGAAGATTTCAGAACAGGCAGGCTTTTATGGTTTCCCAGTTTGCAAAGACGACATACCTGAAAAAGCCAAAGGAAGCAGCGAATAGGAGGATAGCTGGGATCGTTTCCTTGTTCAGGGGATACTTGTTTTTCAGCAAATGCTCCTATTCTTCATCCGAATCTGCACTATTGAATTCTTCTAAAAGTTTGGTGGCCTGTTCCAGATTCAGGCTGGAAATGATGAGTCGGACCGGGTTGAAACCGCCGGAAGATACCTGCCAGGGGGCAATACTGCCCATGTGCTGATTTTCCACAAAGACATAGATGCCGTTGTTCTCCAGCATATTTTTGATAATAGCTGCCCGGTGGAAGTCTCCGGCAAAGATTTCGACTGGGTTGGTTTCTTGCTGATCTGACATACTTTTTATTTTCAATATACTGAATTTAAAGTTTGGAGGAAAGAGCAGGAGATGAAATGTAGCGGTTCATGCAAAAAGCAAAAGGCGAAGCCATCACAGCTTCGCCTTCTTTGTATTTCAGGTATACCTGTTCTAGAAATTCATCACCACCTTCTCGATGATGTCGCAGCACTCGTGCAGTTGCTCTTCTGTGATCACAAGCGGGGGGGCAAAACGGATGATATCGCCGTGGGTGGGTTTGGCCAGCAGCCCGTTCTCTTTCAGCGCCACGCATACGTCCCAGGCGGTGCGGCCATCGGCGGCAGGTTCGATCACAACTGCATTCAGCAGGCCGCGCCCTCTCACGGTGGTTACCACTTCCGGTCGCTTTACTTTCAGCTGGTTCATGCGCTCCCGGAACAGTTCGCCCAGAGTATGGGCATTCTCCACCAGGTTCTCCTCCCGGATGACCTCCAGCGCTGCAATGGCAACGGTTGCCGCCAAAGGGTTGCCGCCAAAGGTAGAGCCATGTTCGCCCGGCTGTATGCAGAGCATGATGTCATCGTTGGCCAGTACGCACGAAACCGGCAGCACGCCACCCGAAAGCGCTTTGCCCAATATGAGGATATCCGCTTGCACATTGTCGTAGTCGCTGGCCAGCATCTTACCGGTGCGGGCTATACCTGTCTGGATCTCATCGGCCATCAGCAGCACATTGTGCTCTTTGCAAAGCGCGTGTGCCTGGGCCAGGTATCCATCGTCCGGCACCACTACACCGGCCTCGCCCTGTATCGGTTCCACCAGGAAACCGCATACATTCGTGTTCTCCTGCAGGGCTGTTTCCAGGGCCTGCAGATCGTTGTAAGGGATCACTTTGAAACCGGGCATGTACGGGCCGAAGCCTTTGGTAGAGTCCGGGTCGGTGGAAAAGGAAATGATACCGGTGGTGCGGCCATGGAAGTTTCGCTCCACCACCAGGATCTCCGCGTTGTGCGGCGCAATGCCCTTTTTGAGGTAGCCCCACTTGCGGGCCAGCTTGATGGCGGTTTCCACAGCCTCGGCACCGGAGTTCATGTAGAGGGCCTTGTCGTAGCCAAACAACTCGCAGATATACTTCTCTGCTATACCCAGCTTGTCATTGTAAAAGGCGCGCGAAGTAAGCGTGAGCTGCTGGGCCTGCTCGATCAGGGCCTGGATGATGCGCGGATGGCAGTGGCCCTGGTTCACGGCACTGTAGGCCGACAGGAAATCATAGTAGTGTTTGCCTTCCACGTCCCACAGGTGTACGCCTTCGCCTCTGGTAAGCACTACCGGAAGCGGGTGGTAGTTGTGGGCGCCGTACTTTTCTTCGGTTTCGATAGCCTGCTGGCTCGAGTTGATGGATAGCGTGCTCATAGTTTATGGGTTATAGCGGTTGACCAAAATAAGAGGCAGAGCTACGCAGCAGGCTGCGGCTCCGGACCTATATTTACAGAAATTAGGTTTAATTGTTGTAAATATAGTCAAAACAGACTGAATTGGAACCTACACCTGCCGCCAGGGTTCAGGTATGGCTGGGGCTGCCCTGCAGGCACTGCCTGAAGACGGAATAAAAGCCTTCCGGGTCGTATTCGGCGTATATGTTGGTCATGATACCCAGCGTGTTATCCGAAGTGCGGAACCCATACACTTCCTCTTCGCCGGTTCGGGAGGTCGGTGCCGGCACTACGTGTCTTTCCAGCAGCGTGAGTTGCGTAGGAGGGATGGCCTTGCTGAGTTCGGAGCAGTACACGCGCTGCTGCTGTATACTGAAGGTGTTCACGTAACCACGGGCACGCATGGTGTTGACGGCTTCACTTAAGGTACTGAAACTTGACATGGGCATGCAATTAAGAGGTGAATCACACTATATCCCAAAAGAGGTATTTAATTTATAACGTGCGCCCTGTGGAATGAATCGCGTAACAGGCATTTCTTTGGTGAACGGTAGTAAATTACTGATATTTGGCATCTAAACAGAAGTGAACGGATTGAGCAAGCGCTTAGAAGAAGGTAAGGATTACTACCTGAACGAACAGGGGTTGATGGTGTTTACGGCTGCGTATCACCTCAGGCGGGGCTATTGCTGCCAGAGCGGTTGCCGCCATTGCCCCTATGGTTTTAATAAAAAGCAGCGTCCGGAACGGCCAGGCGAAAGCAGCGGCAGCAAGGTATAGAGGCACTTTAAAAAGCCTTTGCAGCTGTAGCAGAGCACGTTTTATTAAAAATATCTGGTATGCTTTTGAACTTCTGCAAATATTTGCAGATATTTGCACCCCTATTGAAATAATTTAGAAGAAAATATAAGATGGCACGAGTTTGCGATTTAACCGGAAAGAGAGTACAAGTAGGAAATAACGTTTCTCACGCTAATAACAAGACGAAGCGTAAGTTCTATCCAAACCTTCAGAAGAAGCGTTTTTATATCCCTGAAGAAGATGCTTGGGTAACCCTGAAGGTGTCTACTTCAGCTTTGAGAACTATCAACAAGAACGGCATCTCTGCAGTACTGAAGAAGGCTGTTGAGCAAGGCTACATCATGTACTAATGACAGCCTTTCGGCTGTGTGTGCTTTTTTTCGGGTTCGCCCTTACGGCAGCCGTTGCACAACCACACGCAGGCTCGGAAAAGTCATCTGATACTTTAGATAAAGAGTTTCACCGGCAACGGAGAGAGGTACTGCGGCAACAGCTGCCCCCTCGCTCCGTTGCCGTCATTTTTGCCAGTCCGGTACGTAACCGCTCCAACGACGTGGAGTATTACTACCATCCGGACCCGGATCTGTACTACCTCACAGGGTATAGAGAGCCGAATGCGGTGCTGCTGCTTTTCAGCAATCCGCAGACCGTCGAGGGGCAACAGGTGCAGGAACTGCTGTTTGTGCAGCCTGGCAACGAAATGCACGAACTCTGGAACGGCAAACGCCTGGGTGTGGAAGGTGCTGCCCGCGAACTGGACATCGCCACGCAGGCCAATACCGATTTTGCCGGTTTCAGGCTCGATACCGCCAGCCTGCAGCACATCCTGATCCGGGAGTTGCCGCACGATGTACGGGACGATGCCGCTGACGAAGCGGACTTGTATAGCCTGCTTGCTCAGTTCAGGACGAAGGTGAAGTATCCTGCCGGGTTTGATGCCACCCGTAACATGCTCTACAGCCTGGTGCGGGCACAGGGGCTGGCGGAGGCCAGTGGCGTGACTGCCTACCTGCACGAGTCCATGCAACAGCAGCCCGCCTTGCGCCAGGACAAGTTTCTGCAGAGCTATATGCAGGCGGCTGATATGCGGGCGCGTACCAAAGCCGTAGCGGCTATACCTGCCTCCAGGCTGGATGCTGCTACCCTGGACCAGGTGCTGAACGGGATGCGAGAAGTGAAAACCGAGGCGGAGCTGAAGCTCTTGCGCAAAGCCATCACGATGTCGGCTATCGGGCAGGTAGAGGTGATGAAAGCCATGAAGCCGGGTATGTCCGAGATGGAAGTGCAGGGGATACACGAGTTTGTGTTCAAAAAATACGGTGCACAGCATGTCGGGTATCCCTCTATCGTGGGGGCCGGCAACAATGGCTGCGTGCTGCACTACACCTCCAGCGCCAAGCCGGCTATATCGGGTCAGGAACTGGTGCTAATGGATGTAGGCGCGGAATACCGGGGTTATACCGCCGATGTGACCCGCACGATACCGGTCACGGGCAGGTTTACGAACGAGCAGAAAGCGATCTATGAGTTGGTGCTGAAGGCGCAGGAAGCGGGCTTTAAGCAGTGCAAGGTGGGCAATGCCTTTGAGGCGCCGCATCAGGCCGCTTACGATGTGATTGCAGACGGCCTGCTCAAGCTCCGGATCATTAGGGCCCGGGCGGAGGCGCAGCAGTATTTTCCGCATGGCACGTCGCATTACCTGGGGCTGGATGTGCACGACCGGGGCAGTTACGGCCCTTTGCAGGCAAATACGGTGATGACAGTAGAGCCGGGCATTTACATACCCGAAGGCAGCCCCTGTGACAAGAAGTGGTGGGGGATCGGGGTACGGATAGAAGACGATATCCTGATCACCGAAAAAGGGTGGGAGAACCTCTCGAAACTGGCGCCGCGAAGTATAACCGAGATAGAGAAAACCATGGCCCAACCCAGTGTATTGGATGATTTCATCCTTCCGAAGCTGGATTGAAAGGCCCCCGATGCCGGCCTGAAACCGATTTAGAAAACGTTTAACCACAGGTGCTGCAGAAAAAATTCTACATAGTTTGTAATTAGAGATTTAAGCTTGTATATTTGCAGTCCTAAATAAAAATTTACTGTTGAGATGGCTAAAAAAGCAAAAGGTAATAGAATCCAGGTAATTATGGAGTGCACAGAGCATAAGACCTCTGGCATGCCTGGTACTTCAAGGTACATCACTACCAAAAACAGAAAGAACACTCCGGAGCGTCTTGAGCTGAAGAAGTTTAATCCTGTGTTGAAAAAAGTTACTGTACATAAAGAAATTAAATAACCATGGCTAAGAAGGTAGTTGCAACCCTTAAAACCTCTTCAGGTAAAGATTGGGCAAAAGTGATCAAAGCCGTTAAGTCTCCAAAAACTGGTGCTTACAGCTTCAAAGAAGAAATGGTACCTGTTGACAAAGTGCAGGATTTCCTTGCCAAATAAAACAGCTTACTCTACTATACATAGATAGCATACATGAAGAAGTCCCTTTGTTGGGACTTTTTTAGTATATTCCCGTATCACACCGAGATAGTCTTCATCCTACAAAACACGCAGATGGGAATTTTTGACTTTTTCAGCAAAGAGCAGAAGAAAGAATCGCTTGACAAAGGTCTTGAGAAAACCAAAACCAGCTTTTTTGGTCAATTAAGCAAAGCCGTTATCGGCAAATCCACGGTAGACGTGGAGGTGCTGGACGAGCTGGAAGAAATTCTGGTGCATGCCGATGTAGGAGTAGAGACCACGGTCAAGATCATTGACCGGATTGAAAAACGGGTGGCCCGCGACAAGTACGTGAGCACAGACGAGCTGGACAGGATCCTGCGCGAAGAGATAGCCGCGCTGCTGGAAGAGAACAGGGCCGGCGACGGTGCCAACTTCGACCTGCCGCCCGATATCAAGCCGTACGTGATCATGGTGGTAGGCGTGAACGGGGTGGGTAAGACCACCACGATCGGTAAACTGGCTTCCCAGTTCCACAAAGCCGGCAAAAAAGTCGTGCTGGGTGCTGCCGATACCTTCCGTGCCGCCGCCGTCGATCAGCTCATCATCTGGGGGGAGCGTGTGGGCGTGCCGGTCATTTCGCATGGCATGAATACCGATCCGGCCTCCGTGGCCTACGATGCCGTAAAAAGGGGAGTGGAGCTGAACGCCGACGTGGTGATCATCGACACCGCCGGACGACTGCACAACAAAGTAGGCCTGATGAACGAGCTCTCGAAGATCAAGCGCGTGATGCAGAAGATAACAGCAGATACGCCGCATGAGGTGCTGTTGGTACTGGACGGAAGCACAGGCCAGAACGCCTTGCTTCAGGCACGTGAGTTTACCAAAGCCACCGATGTGACCGCCCTGGCCATCACCAAGCTGGACGGCACAGCCAAAGGGGGCGTGGTAATTGGTATATCGGATGAGTTTAAGATCCCGGTGAAATACATCGGGGTTGGCGAGAAGATAGAAGACCTGCAGCTGTTCGACAAGCACGAATTTGTGAAATCGTTCTTCTCCCGCAAGTAGATCTTTGCTGTTGCACGTATGGGAAAGCTCCTGCTTATCGGTTTGTCACTGCTCTTGACGTTCTGTAACGGTATTGCCAAAACACCGCAGCAAACGGGCCAGGCGCAGGAGAAGCCACAGGAGAATAAAGCGGGGGCAAAGCAGCAGATGAACATCAAGCAAGGTATACAGGGACGCATACTTTGGGAAGCCGGCAACCAGATGCCCTCTCCCGATGCACCGTCCTCCGGCGGTAAACGCGGCGTAGCACGCACGGTGTATATCTACGAGCTGACCAACAGCACACAAACCACCACGACAGAAGGTGTCTTTCACACCGCCATCCAAACGAAATTAGTCACCCAGGTCGAAACAGATGCAGATGGCAACTTTGCTGTTCCGCTGAAGCCCGGCAGGTATAGCATCTTCACCAAAGAAGAAAAAGGGCTGTATGCCAACCTGTTTGACGGGGAAAACAACATCTTCCCGATGGAGGTGCAAGAAGGCAAGGTGACGACAGTGGAGTTTCTGATCAACTACAACGCTTTTTATTAGCACCCGCTCTACAGCACGGCCTTTTTCTTTCTGTAAACCGAGCGATCTTTTATACCTATACCTGTAAAACACTACAAGCCGGATGAAGCTGCATGCCTATGCTGCCTTGCCAGGTATAGCTGCGCGCGTGAAGCAGAAGAAAGAAAAAACGGCGGGGGTAATGCAAGTATCAGCATCCGTACCTACATTTAGGACTGATTTGCTTTTAAACTGGATACCTGGCATGCGTGAGCGTAAGGATGAGCTGATGGAGTTCGTGTACGAATCTACCCCCAATATACTAAGCGTGAAATGGTCGGATGAGCTGAGTGTAGAATCCTCCCGGTTCTTTCAGACCATAGTTTCCTTGTTTGCCATTATCCAGGAAAAGAACGTCGCCAACCTCATCATCGATTCCGGTATACCCGCCGGCGGTGTCCTGACCGAAGAGGTTATCCATTACTTCATCCAGCATATCCCCGGCACGCCTTTAAAAAATATCGCGATACTGGAGTCGCCGGATTACCTCTGGGATAATAACCTGTACCAGGTGATCAAGCTGCTCATTGCCAGCCATCGCCTGCCCGTTGCGGTTGATCTGGTGAAAGACAAAGCCGCCGCCAGAGAATTCTTTTCTCCGTCCTTGTTCATCGAGAAACCCAAGCCGAAAGAGCGCTGAAGCCAGCGGCAGCAATAGGCAGTAAGCGATGCAGCACCGATTACGCACCTGGCTGATTTACCTCATGTACCCGGCCTCATTAGTATAAACTTTCGGCAGGAAAGCCTGCTAAACAGCTACACCTTATTTATTTACCAAACATATCGTACCTTTGCAAGCTGGTTTCCAAAAACGAACCATTGTGGAGGGATAAAGGTTTTTATCAATTGTAGCGCATTTTATTAAATAGACATAGTAAGTGAAAGTAAGAAGCTTAAAGAAAGACAAGGTAAACGTGATCACATTGGGTTGTTCCAAAAACCTGGTGGATTCCGAAGTACTGATGGGACAGCTGCGCGCGAACGATATGGACGTGGCGCATGAGTCTGAGAAAGACGATTCGAATATCAT
Source organism: Pontibacter sp. HJ8 (assembly GCF_054824225.1). Classification (NCBI taxonomy): domain Bacteria; kingdom Pseudomonadati; phylum Bacteroidota; class Cytophagia; order Cytophagales; family Hymenobacteraceae; genus Pontibacter; species Pontibacter sp. HJ8. The sequence continues at coordinate 10,149 of NZ_JSYF01000071.1, read as the reverse complement.
CATTGTGAATACCTGCGGCTTTATCGACAATGCCAAGCAGGAATCCATTGACACCATCTTGCGCTACGCCGAAGCCAAGGAAAGCGGTCAGATAGACAAGTTGTATGTGACCGGCTGTTTGTCGCAGCGCTACAAGGATTCTCTGGAAGCAGAGATTCCGCAGGTAGACGCTTACTTTGGTACGCTGGAGCTCCCGCAGCTGCTCAAAAAACTGGATGCTGACTACAAGCACGAGCTCATTGGCGAGCGCCTGATCACGACCCCATCACACTACGCTTATTTCAAGATTGCCGAAGGCTGCAACCGTCCCTGCTCTTTCTGTGCCATACCTCTGATGCGGGGCAAACACGTAGACCGTCCGATCGAGGACCTGGTGAAGGAGGCAAAGCGCCTGGCCGGCATGGGCACCAAAGAACTAATCCTCATTGCCCAGGACCTGACTTACTACGGTTTGCAGCACTACGGCGAGCGGAAGCTGGCCGATCTGCTGCGCAACCTCTCCGATGTGAACGGCATTGAGTGGATCCGGATGCAGTACGCCTACCCGTCCCAGTTCCCGATGGATGTGTTCGATGTGATGAGCGAGCGCGACAACATCTGCAAGTACATGGACATGCCGCTGCAGCATATTTCGGACAACATGCTCAAGACCATGCGCCGCGGCATCAGCAAGCGCCGCACCATCGAACTGGTAGATACTGTCCGCCAGCGCGTGCCTGATATCGCTTTGAGAACAACCCTGATCGCAGGGCACCCGGGCGAGACTGATCAGGATTTCCAGGAACTGTACGATTGGGTGGAGGAGACAAAATTCGACCGCCTAGGTATCTTCACGTACTCGCACGAGGAAAATACGCACTCCCATACCCTGGAAGACAATGTGCCCGACGAGGTGAAGCAGGAGCGTGCCGACGCCATCATGGAGTTGCAGCAAGGTATATCTGTGGAGCTGAACGAAGCCAAGATCGGCAATACTTACAAAGTACTCTTTGACCGCAAGGAAAGCGGCTATTTTGTAGGCCGTACCCAGTTCGACTCCCCGGAAGTGGACAACGAAGTGCTGGTGGCAGCCGATAACCAGTATGTGCGCTTGGGCGACTTTGCAAATGTAAAAATCACCGATTCTTCCGACTTTGACCTGTATGGGGAAGTGGTTAGCTAGATAGTAGATACTAGACGTTAGACATTAGACTTGTTGAAAATAGCCCGACTGGTATACCTGTCGGGCTATTTCTATTTATAGATAACTACACAAGAAAGGTCTTTTATCCAATATCTATCGTCTAACTTCTAATATCTAACAACTAACCTACTTCAGCACATACTTGCTCAGCACTTTATAAGCTGCATTGACATTATCGCCCTTCCGGAACTCCTGCCGGATGGTTGCCGTAGACTCGCCCGTCAGCCAGATCTTTAGTTCGGCATCATAGTCGAGCATGCCGGCGCTCTCTTTTGAAAACATTTTGATGCTGGAGTAGGGCACGCTCTGGTATTCGACTTTTGAGCCGGTTATACCTTGCTTGTTCACCACGATGAGGCGCTTGTTGGTAAAGACCATCATGTCGCGGATAAGCCGGAAGGCACTTTCAATGCGTTCATCCTCCAGCAAAATAGGCTCAAACTCCTTGGTGAGCTTTTCGACGGGCACGGCCGAGGCATGTCCCATCAATCCATTTAGTATTCCCATTGTATTACGGCTTAGTGGTAGATGCTATACCTTAAGTATAGTTGAATTTCGGAAGATAGTTGCACTGAACTATTTGAAACCTGGATTTTCGGACCGGCCAGGCAAACCAAAGTCGATTCAGGCGCTAAGCCGACAGCTTCCTTAGTCCCGGGCCCGTCCGTCCCTTTCGAGCTGCTTTCTATCGCATCTGCTGCAAATCAAAAAATAAAACCCGTACTTTGTGCCGCCGCACCAAAATGGGTGGCCATTGCAACAGAATCCTGATAGAGCAGTTTAATTGCTTAGAGCCTGATTAAATTTCGTTTTTGCAGCGCAAGGAATGAATTTTAACCATGTTCTTAGATGCATCTTCTAAAACACCGCAGATGGAAGTGACCGATATGAAAATCACCAAGGTGGACTATGCCCAGACCGGCGCCTTTTCCCAGACGATAGCCGACTACCTGTCCCAGAACGAAAAGCTGCAGCCTTTCTACAACCGTTTCCCGACAGTGGCCGCTTTTGAGGAGCAGCTGAAAGAGAAAAGCTTCAGCCAGGAGCAGCGCCATACCTTGCACCAGGCACTGCTGGAGCAATATGCTTCCCTGGCGGACGTCCACCCGAAGGTGCAGCAACATATAGACCTGCTGCAGCAGCCCGATACCTATACCATCACCACCGGTCACCAACTCAATATCTTTACCGGGCCGCTCTACTTTGTGTATAAGATCATCACGGCGATCAACACCTGCAGGCAGCTGCGGGAGAAATACCCAGATCACAACTTTGTGCCGGTCTACTGGATGGCCACCGAAGACCACGATTTTGCTGAGATCAACCATTTCAACCTGTTCGGGAAGCGCTATACCTGGGAAACAGACCAGAAAGGAGCCGTCGGGCGCTTTTCAACAGAGGGGCTGGAGAAGGTGCTCGAGGAGATGCCGGAAGCCTACCCGATCTTTGAAGAAGCGTACCGCAACAGCAACACACTGGCCGACGCGACCCGTGCCATTACCCATGCGCTGTTCGGCGCGTACGGACTGGTAGGTATAGACGGCGATCATGCAGCGCTCAAGCAGGCGCTGACACCGGTCGTGGAAAGAGAACTGACCGAGCATCTATCGAACCAGTTGGTAGAAGAAACCAATGCCCGGTTAGAGAAGCTAGGATATAAACCGCAGGTATTTTCCCGCCAGATCAACCTGTTTTACCTAAAAGATGGCTTGCGCGAACGGATCGTGCAGGAAGGGGATACCTATCAGGTACTCAACACCGATTGCCGCTTCAGCCGGCAGGAGATCCTGCAGGAGGCAAGCCAGCATCCGGAGCGCTTCAGCCCGAACGTTATCCTGCGCCCCCTTTACGAAGAGCTGGTACTGCCCAACCTGGCCTACATTGGCGGCGGGGCAGAGGTAGCCTACTGGTTCCAGCTCCGCAAGGTGTTTGAAGCATATCAGGTGCCTTTCCCGGTGCTGATGCTGCGCAACTCGGCGCTGTACATCAGCCGACCCAATGCCAGCCGCATGCACAAGCTGGGCCTGCAGCCCCTCGACCTGTTCCAGGATTACCAGGAGCTGAAAAAGAAGCTTTCTGCACAGCTGCATGAAGGCGAGATCAACCTGGAGGCGCAGCGGGAGGCCGCTGCAAACCTATACAAGCAGGTAGAAGAGCTGGCCGAAGGGATTGACCCGACGCTGGTAAAAGCCGTAGCAGCCGAAGCCCAGAAAGCCACTAACTCACTGCACATGCTGGAAAAGAAACTTTCCAAAGCCCGCGACAGCAAGCATGAACAGACCTTCAAGCAGCTCGAGAATCTGAAAGATAAGTTGTTTCCGAACGGCAGCCTGCAGGAGCGCCAGGACAACCTGCTTTCTTATCAGACCAACCATCCCGATTTTATACCTGCGCTGGCAGAGGCGTTCGATCCCTTCGACCTGAAGTTCACCATACTGGAAGAAGCCTGATGCTAAAAGCGGAGCTACGAAAACTGATGCTGCAGCAAAGGCGGGCATTGCCGGCCGAAGAGGTGGCAGCGCGTAGCCAGCGTATAGGGGACCTGTTTTTTGCGCATTTTCCGCTCAGGCCAGGTCAGACGGTACACGTGTTTCTGCCGATTGTGAAGAACAATGAGGTGAATACCTGGCCCATCATCGAGCGGCTCCGCTTGGAGCAACCCGGGGTGCGTGTGGCGGTGCCTGTTACGGATGCCGCGCAGCATGTGCTTACCCATCATCACCTCACGGACGAGTCGGTGCTGGTGGAAAATCCCTGGGGTATACCTGAACCGCAGGACGCGCAGATCATTCCGGCGCCAGAAGTAGATCTGGTGCTCATTCCCCTGCTGGCCTTCGACAAGGCCGGGCACCGGGTAGGCTATGGCAAAGGCTTCTACGACCGCTTCCTGGCTGACTGCCGCCCGGAAGTGCTAAAGATCGGCTTGTCATTGGAGCCTCCTGTAGAACAGATCTCCGACCCCAATGCCTTCGACGTGCCGCTGGACTACGCGATCACCCCGCAGGGGGTATGGCCTGAAAAAGAATCTCTGGGTTAATCTACCCGGGCTTCTTTCTTCCCTTCCCGTATTGTTTCTGCCGCTTCTTTCTGGGTAGCCTCATCCGCCTGCGGTTCCTGTTGCTCATACTTGTTTTTGGGCGCGAAGCTCAGCCGGATGAAGATAGGAAAGTGGTCAGAGTCAATGTCTGGCAGCCGCTCAATACCCTTCAGCTTGAAATGGTCGGAATGAAAGACGTGGTCGAGGGGCCAGCGCAGCAGCAGGTAGTTGGCATTGAAGGTGTTGTAAAAGCCACGACCGATACGCGGGTCCAGCAGGCTGCTCATTTCCTGGAATAGCTTCGTCGTGCGCGACCAGGCCACATCATTAAAATCGCCGGCTACCACAACCGGGTATTTGGAGTTTGCTATGTCCCGGGCAACCATTACAATCTCAGCGTCACGTTTTTTGGAGTTTGCCGCCTCTGTAGGTACCGGTGGCTTTGGGTGCACCGCATGCAGCTCTACCCAGATACCATTGCGGAGCTGCACAAATGTCTTGATGGAAGGAATCTCGTCGTCGAGCAGGTAGCTTACCTTTTGCTGGCGCAGCGGCAGCTGGCTGTACAGGTGCATACCGTAGGTATTGCTTAAGGGGATCTCCACCCGATGCGGATATTTTTGTGTAGCTGCCCGCATACCTTGCTGCCATACCGAATCGGACTCCAGCAACAGCAGGATGTCGGGGTCCTTCTCCTGTGTCAGGCGGATCAGCTTGTCGTAGTTTTCATTCGACATCAGTACGTTGGCTACCAGTACGCTCAGCCCGGCCTCCTGCTGTTCTTCGGACGCGGCAAGTTTGACCTGGGTAGGTGCGGCTTTGGTATACGGGTAAATTTGGTAGGCCTGGTACATGCTGGCAATTGCCAGCAATCCCAGCAATAGTTTGTCGCGTTTGCGATGGCGCGAGCCCAGCCAGAGGTAGAGCACGAAAACGGCCAGGGCCATCACAAACAGTTGCATACGCGGGTAGTCAAACACGCGCACATACCACTGCTGTGCGTCCAGCAGCGGCAAAGCAGTGGCAAGCACAACAAAGGTGCCGAAAGCCTGTAGTATAATTTTTGCTGCGGTTTTCATGGGTGCGTAGGGTGGCTATGGCAGCGGGAGCGGGGATATGTAGTATAACAGTGTCGGTTTATAGAGCTGCAGTACGCAATTGCCCGGAGTATGTTTATTAGCGCGAAGCTATATAATGGATAAAGAGGTAAAAGGTTGGAATCAAAACAGGCCCTCCCGCATGGATACGGGAGGGCCTGCATAGACTGGTAGCCGGGATTGTTATTTCTTTTTCTTTCCTTTGCCCAGGTTTTTCAGGTGCTGCACCGGGCCAAACTCTGCCTGCTCGATGGTTCTGCCACTCAGGTAGATTTTACGCAGCTGCACCTCTACCGGCGCCATGGTCTTGGTGATGTCAGAAGACACGACTTTGGTATAGAACTCTTTCGCCGCTACGGCTGCTCCTCTTTCAAAAGCATGTTTCGACTGGTTCCTGTTCACCGGTAGGCCGGGAATAACCTGATACGTAGTGCAGACTACTTCATACTTTGCCTGAAAAGGCTTGATGGCCTGCTTAAGGAATTTCTTCATTGCGAGTGTATTTGCTTTCATTGCGCTGTGGATTTACAAAACTAAAAAGTATATGGGGGATACAGAGCAATAAATATATTTAAATAGTTGAATATATTATCCAAAACAACTGAAGATTCCTGCATTATATTTTACAGTGGCGCTTGGCTCTCTACAAGCGTTTGTAAACGAGTGAATTATACAATGACCGGATTTAAAAACAGGCGGGGAGGTCCGGAAAATAATTTCCCGGCCGGAAGGAATGCAAAAATGTCGTTCATGCCTGACTTGGGGCGATCGTACTGTCGGGCTGCAAGTGCACCCGGTGTTAAGCTACTTATTTTGCACGTGCCAGGAGCTTCTCTATCTCGGGGGCCAGCTTTTCAGGTTTGGTGATGGGGGCAAAGCGCTTGTAGGGTTTTCCGTCCGGGCCTACCAGAAATTTGGTAAAATTCCACTTTACCCAGCTCCCCAGCAGGCCACCCAGTTCAGACTTCAGGTAACGGAACACCGGATGTGCATCCTTGCCGTTCACGTCTACTTTGTCGAACATCGGGAAGCTCACGCCATAGTTGAGGAGGCAGCCTTCTTCGATCTCTTTCTTGCCACCCGGCTCCTGGTTGCCAAACTGGTTGCAGGGGAAGCCCAGGATCACCAGGCCTTTGTCCTGGTATTTCTTATAAAGCGCTTCCAGTCCTTCATATTGCGGTGTAAAGCTACACTGGCTGGCCGTATTGACCACCAGCACGACCTTGCCCTGGTACTGCTCCATAGGTATTTCCTTGCCCTGCAGCGAAGTGGCGGAGAGGGTATAGAATGCGTTGTTTGTATCGTTTGTGCTCATGCTATAAGGGAGGGCCGGAGGCCATTAGCGTATCTCAAGTTCAGTAATCTATACCTGAACAGCAAATAACAGAAAAGGTTTCCCGGATAAAGGCGGCTATACCTGTCGGGCTTCAGACTGATCGAGGTATAAGAACGAAAACCCGGAGCCAAGCCCGGGTTATCGTTGGAGCAGGTATAGCGTCTGTTAGTCTACCTGTTTCAGGCCACGGGTCATTTCCCGTTTGCCGGGAGGGCCAGGCAGCGCCTCCACCTCAAAGCCGGCTGCCTTCAGGCTGCGCTTGAACGAGCCTTTGGCACAGTAGGTCACGAGCACTCCGCCCGGACGGGTCGCATTGTACAGTTTCCGGAACATCTCATCCGACCACAGTTCCGGCTGCTTTTCCGGGGCAAAGGCATCGAAGTAGATCAGGTCGTAATACGCCTGTGGCGCTACGAACTCCTCCAGTGTTTCGTGTATCTTTTGCAGGGTGAAGTACGGGATGATGTCTACCGGTTCGTTCCAGGGCGCTTTGTGCATCTGCTCAAACACATCCTGCAGTTCCGGGTTCAGAATCACTTTGTCGAAATGCAGCTGCTCCACCACACCCGCCTCCAGGGGGTATTTCTCGAGCGTATCGTATTGGATGAAGGCTTTGTGGGCCAGCGCAAACGGATAGGTCAGGATAGCGTTGAGGCCCGTGCCAAAACCAACCTCCAGTATTTTGATGTCCTTCCGAAGATCAAGCACATGCTCCAGGCCGTGCTTGATGAAGACATGCTGCGACTCCTGCAAAGCGCCATGCACCGAGTGGTAGTGCTCGTTTAGCGCGGGCACATACAGGGTGTTGGAGCCATCTTTGGTCTGCCTGATTTCGAGATGCATTCTTTTTGAGTTACTTTACAAATGTAAGCAATGCTTTGGCCTGTCTGCAATACAAAATGGGCAGATTTTTCAGAAAGCAGCACTATTTGAAACGATTTTAAACGATTTGTGGCCCGGCCCACAGCTATACCTTCACGCATCCACTTATGGCCAGAATAAAAGTAGCTATACCTGCCCACGTCGCCTTTGAAGCGACCATCCCGCTACGCATTACCGATCTGAACTACGGGGCCCACCTGGGCAACGACGCCTTGCTCTCCATCCTGCACGAAGGGCGCCTGCAGTTGCTGCGGCACCTGGGCTATACCGAGCTGGAGATGGGCGGCGCCAGCCTGATCATGGCTGATGTGGCCATTGAGTACAAAGGCGAAGGTTTCTATGGCGATATCCTCTCGCTTCGGATGGCTTTTGCCGATGTAAACAGGTATGGTTTCGACATTACCTACCACGTACTCAACCAGAACGGCAAAGAAATAGCGCGTGCCAAGACAGGTATGCTGTGCTTTAACTACCAGGAGCGAAAATTAATGGTGCTGCCGGACGAAGTAAAGGCCCGGATTGAAACTAATGCCTGAGTATTTTTGTAATTTTGCAGTATGACACTGATTGCAGATATAAATATACTGAATAAGAAGGACATCCGTAAGCTTTCGCTGGATGACTTAAAGGCGTGGCTGGTAGAGCAGGGCGAAAAAGCGTTCCGTGCCAAGCAGGTCTATGAGTGGATCTGGAAGCACTCGGCGCAGTCATTTGAGGAAATGAACAACGTGAGCCTGGCCCTGCGCGAAAAGCTGGATCAGCATTTTGCGATCAACGCGGTGCAGGTGGCGACCAAGCAGCTCAGCAACGACGGCACCATCAAATCTGCCTTCAGACTGTATGACAACAACATTGTGGAGGGCGTACTGATCCCGCACGATGAGCGCAAGACAGCCTGTGTGAGTAGCCAGGTAGGTTGTTCGCTGACGTGCAAGTTCTGCGCCACCGGCTACATGGACCGGGTGCGTAACCTGGATGCCGCCGAGATCTATGATCAGGTGGTGCGCATCAACGAGCAAAGCCTGGAGCAGTACGGTCATCCGCTGACCAACATCGTGTACATGGGGATGGGCGAGCCGATGCTCAACTATGCCAACGTGATGAAAAGCATTGAGCGTATCACGGCGCACGACGGACTAGGTATGGCGGCGCGCCGCATCACGGTGAGCACGGCAGGTATAGCCAAGATGATCAAAAAGATGGCGGATGACGGTGTGAAGGCCAACCTGGCTTTATCCCTGCATGCAGCCAACGATGAGAAGCGCAACCAGATCATGCCCATCAACGAGTCCAACTCGCTGGAGGCGCTGACCGACGCCTTGAAACATTTTCATGAAGTGACAGGCCGCAAAGTGACCTACGAATACATCGTGTTTGATAATTTCAACGACTCGCTTCAGGATGCGGAAGAGCTGCTGCGCTTCACCAAGATCATCCCCTGCAAAGTGAACCTCATTGAGTACAACCCCATTGAGAACGCCCATTTCGTGAATACGGATGAAGACCGCCTGGAACGGTTTATTTATTACCTGGCAGATCGGGGCGTGCAGGTGAACGTGCGCCGCAGCCGGGGCAAAGACATCGATGCCGCCTGTGGTCAGCTGGCCGTGAAAGAAAAACAATCTGTATAAGTCCGCTTATCAACTACGAAATACCAAGGCCTCTGCTATCAACTAGCAGAGGCCTTGTCTTCTTTAAGGGGCTCTGAATTGCAGGCAGATCAACTTGCCTTGTTAAACCTGCCTTCCGGTCTGGGTCTGCCGCTGGCAATGTCCTGCGGATTTTTGGTCACTTCCTGCTCCCTGAAAATAACGGCATGCGCTTTGGGGCGTATCTGCTGGCCAAACTCACTGGCATATTGCTGGGTGAGCTCTGCTCCGAAAAGAACGATCAGGGACGAATAATATATCCAGACAAGGATCAGGATCATGGAACCGGCGGCGCCATAAGCCGAACCGGGGTCACTGGTGCTGATATACCAGCTGATGAGGAACTTGCCAACCGTGAAAAGAAAAGCCGTGAAAAAGGCGCCCATCCATACATCTTTCCATCGGATAAAGGCATCGGGCAGGTATTTGAAAATCAGCGCAAACAGGGCGGTGATGATGCTGATTGAGAGTATAAAATCAACTGCTTTGAGCAGGTAGTAGAGCACATCCGGGGAGATAAACTGCAGGTATTTATCAAAAATAGCCTGCAGATACCCACTCAGAATAGAGATCATCGCACTGAGCAGCAGTGAAATCAGCATCAGCAAGGCAATACTCAGCACGATGCCAAAGGAGAACAGACGCACTTTGAGCATCTTCACGATGCTGTTGGTGGGCTTTGGTTTTACGTTCCAGACCCGGTTCAGAGATTCCTGCAGCGTAGCAAAGAAGGTAGTGGAGGCAAATACAAGCGTCCCAATTCCGATCCAGAAAGCAATGCCGCTTCCCTCACTCATGGCCGCGTTCTGAATTATGGACTCAATCGTCTCGGCAGCGCTGGGGCCAATAGCGGCAGATATCTGGCTTGAGAGCTCCCCTGAAACAGCCTTTTCGCCCCAAAAAAAGCCTGCTGCCTGGATGATGATGACCAACAGCGGCGGAATGGAGAAAATAGCGTTGAAGGC
>NZ_JSYF01000008.1:0-11307 GCF_054824225.1 Pontibacter sp. HJ8 | reverse complement strand
ATTCTTAACAGACAGATGGACGTACTCAAAAGAAATAATGTACAGGTAAGTGGCACCGGCAAACAAGCCATGGTCTTTGCACATGGTTTTGGATGTGATCAGAATATGTGGCGTTTTATTACGCCGGCTTTTAAGAATGAATACAAGCTCGTGCTTTTTGACCATGTGGGAGCCGGCAAGTCAGACACGACAGCCTACAGCAAGATGAAGTACGAAACACTGGAAGGGTATGCCGATGATATACTGGAGATATGCCATGCCCTGGATCTGCAGCAGGCCATTTTTGTGGGCCATTCTGTCAGCGCCATGATCGGGCTGCTGGCGGCCCTGAAAGAACCTGACCGTTTCGAAAAGCTCGTGATGATCGGCCCGTCTCCCTGCTACATTAACAGCGAAGGCTATACCGGCGGCTTCTCGCGGGCAGACATTGAAGAACTGCTGGAGTCGCTGGACAGCAACTACCTGGGCTGGTCTGCCGCCATGGCACCCGTGATCATGGGTAATCCCGACAAGCCGGAACTGGGGGAGGAACTCACCAACAGTTTCTGCCAGACCAATCCCGAGATTGCCAAACACTTTGCCCACACAACCTTTCTTTCCGATAACCGTGCTGATTTAAAGAAGCTGAAGACAAAGACGCTCATCCTGCAATGTTCCGAAGATGTGATCGCCCCGATGGAAGTAGGGGAGTATGTGCACCGAAACATAACAGGAAGCGAATTGAAGGTGCTCCGGGCGACCGGCCACTGCCCCAACCTGAGCGCACCCGAAGAGACCATAGCTGCGATGAGATCATTTATAGAGAAAGACTAACGAGTCGATGGGAAAGCTGGATGACATAAACCAGGAAGACTTCAAAGGCCTGATAACAGAAAGTGTTGAAGACCTGTATGAGAATGCTCCGTGTGGTTATCTCTCCACTTTGCCCGACGGTACCTTCGTAAAAATAAACCGGACATTCCTGAACTGGGTCGGCTACGATGCATCGGAGCTCCTGTTTCAGAAGAAGTTTCAGGACCTGTTGCCCATCGGGGGAAAGATATACTATGAAACGCACTTCGGGCCTTTGCTGCAGATGCAGGGCTTCGTGAATGAAGTACAATTCGATATCAAAGGCAGGCAGGGACAGTCGCTTCCGGTCCTGGTCAATACGATCCAGCTCAAAGGCGAAGACAACAAACCGCTGCTCCACCGTACCACTGTTTTCAATATCACCGACCGCAGGAAGTACGAGCAGGAGCTGTTGCGGGCAAAGAAAGAAGCCGAGGCCGCTACCCGCGTGAAAGCCGAATTCCTCTCTACGGTCAGCCACGAGATCCGGACCCCGATGAACGCGATCATCAGCATTGCCAATCTCCTGCAGGAAATGAAGCATACGGGAGAGCAGGAAGAGTACTTCCGGATCCTCAAGCTTTCGGCCGACAACCTGCTCCACCTCATCAACGACATCCTGGACTACAGCAAGATCGAGGCCGGCCGCGTGATGTTGGCAGAAAGAAGCCTGAACCTGCGAGAACTCATCTCGGCCCTGCTCTATAGCCTGAACATAACGGCCGAAGAAAAAGGGCTGACGATCCTGAAAGACATTGATGAAAAGCTCCCGTCCCATGTTCTGGGAGACCCTGTCAAGATCGGGCAGGTGCTGACCAACCTGCTGAGCAACGCGATCAGGTTCACCGAAAAGGGGCACATAGCGCTGCAGCTGCAGGTGCAGGAGCTGACCGACGCAGAAGTGTCTGTTGATTTCCATATCAAGGACACAGGTATAGGTATACCGCAGGACAGGCTCGGGAAAGTGTTTGAGGAATATACGCAGGCAGATTACGAAACGAACCTCAAGTATGGCGGGACAGGCCTGGGGCTCACCATCAGCCAGAAGTTGCTGGCCCTGTACGGCAGCAAACTGACCGTGAAGAGTGAAGTAGGAAAAGGCTCAGATTTCAGCTTCAACCTCCGCCTGAAGCTCGCGAAAGACTCATCTCCCAATAAAGAAGGTATAGCATGCCCTCCGGAAGCCTCCCTGAAAGGCGTAAAGCTGCTGCTTGTAGATGACAACCCGATCAATGTGCTGGTCGTGTCCAAGTACCTGGAGAAATGGGGAATTGATTTTGATGTGGCCGAAAATGGGGCAGAGGCAGTCGCGAAGGTGCGGCAGCGGGCCTACGAACTGGTGCTCATGGACCTGCAAATGCCGGGTATGGATGGGTATGAAGCGACTTCTATCATCAGAAATTCAGGAGAAGAGAAGTACAAACGCTTGCCGGTTATTGCGCTCTCGGCATCTTCCAGCGTCGATCACAAAGACCGGATGGATGCTGCAGGTATAAACGACTTTGTGAGCAAGCCTTTCAAAGCGGAAGTACTACAATCCAAGATAGCGTTTTATACCCGTGGCCTCACCCCGAACGCACCGGAAGCGGCAGTTGCTCCGCAAGACCCTGTGCCGGTAAGCCAACCTGCGCCGGATGCCCCCGCCTTTGTACTCGAAACTTTTGAGGAATTGCTGGAGGGGAATCAGGAGGATCTGAAAGAATTGATCCGGATGCATCTGGTGAATTTTGAAAGCTACAAAACTGAATTCTGTTCGGCACTCAAAGCCTGCAATCTGAAAGAGTATAACTTCTGCAAACACAGAATCAAAATAACGCTCGAACTGCTCGAAGCCCACAAACTGGAAAATGCAATCTCAAACGGAAGAGACCTTCTGCAAGCCGGTGTGGAAGACAAAGACCTGATCGAAAGTGCCTGCCGAGACATCATCCGGGAGTTCGATGTGGTGATTCTTGGGCTGCAAGAAATTCTCCTGAGCCGCTGGCCCGACACTTTATCCCCAGGCACTTCTTCCTGACTCTATACGCACCCAGGTATAGGTATAGGTATAGGTATAGGTGTAGGCGTTTGAGAAGGACGCTTTCCGCTTTCACAACCCGGACCTGATATCAAGGAGCTATACCTGCTCTTTCGAACCCCTGGTACGAAACCAGTCATCCACCCAGAACACCACCAGGCCAATGCCCGCCCCGATAAGCGTATCCAGTACCCGTTCCTGGGCCGAGAAAATGAAATCATCTGCCCGGGTCGCTGTTGCGATCGTGAGGGCAACCGGTGTGATGAAGATAAGGGCCAGCCCATAGTTCTTGACCACCACAACCTCAATGGCAAACTGAAGCAGCATAATGATCAGGACTATCCAGAAACCGGAAGGCTCCGCCTGGTAGAGCAGGAAAAAGATGAAAAGGCCCAGAATGGTGCCCAGTATGCGGTGGAAAGCCCGGATTGTGGTATTGCGTTTGTTGTGGCCCACCTGCAGGACGGCAATGGCCGGGATGATCACCCAGTAGGAGCGGTCGGCTTCCAATCCCAGCCCGACAATGCTGCCGATCGCCACGCCCACGATTACCCGAAACGTAATCATCCTGGCTTTCGGATCGAGCCGGAAACGGGAGTTGAGGAGCGGATAGTCTGACACCTGATTTTCGCGCCTGCGCACCGAAGGGACCAGCAAGGGAGCGATCGCCACGAGGTAAGCCAGGGTTGCCCCCAATGCCACCAACAAAGGTATAGCCAGGTTATTGAGGTTGGATCTGGCAGGATCGTTGTGGGCCGCTATATGACCCGTGACGGCGCAGACCAGGACGAACATCAGCGGCCCGGGCGCGCCTATACTTGCACCCAACGTGAAGATGCAGGCCATAGCGGCCACTACGATGAGGCAGGCTATGTAGAGCCATACATTGACCGAACACAGGACACCCAGCAAGGAAACAAGTGCAAACCCGGCTACGATCATGGGAAGAATGCGCACCCGGTCGATGCGTCGCATAGAGGCGCAGTAGAGCGCGGTAAAGCCGCCCAGCGATGCGATCAGCCCATAGGACTGGTAACCAAATAAGGTGAAAGAGCCTGTAATGAGGCCCATCGCCAGCGCTGCCTGTACGCCAACAGACCATCGCCAGGGCCCTTCATTGAGAGAAACAAGACTTTTGAGCGCCTGGCCGGTCTTCTGTTTTATCATGGTTGTTTTGTTGCAGCTATCCCTAGCACTAAGGTAGCTAAACAGGAGTTGAACCCCGAAGGTTGCCCTGGATAAAAACCTTGTGCAACGCCAACTCCCTATATAGCGTAAGTCACACTCAGAGCAATAACAACACATCAACACGTAGCGTATGTCATATCTTTTTCAGGATTGGGAGGTTAACAAGGGGAACATCAAAGGCAGGATGGTTATGTTTTTATTCCGGCTGGCACGCCCTGCTTCGCTAAACAACAAACTCCTCCGGATTCTCTGGCTTCCATACCTGGCCTTTTACAAGGTGTTCGTAGAATGGTTCCTCTGTATTGAGCTTCCGCACTGGACGCAGGTAGGCAAGAATTTTTACCTGGGACACGGGCAGGCCCTGGTCGTCAACGGTTGCAGTGTGATTGGCGACAACTGTTTTATCCGCCATTCGACCACGCTGGGCAACATTCGCCGCGAAGACGGCTCATATACAGGGTCGCCTGTGCTGGGGAACAATGTGGAGCTGGGTTCGAATGTATGCATCATCGGTGAAGTCCGGATCGGAAATAACGTCCGGATCGGGGCGGGATCGGTTGTAGTAAAGGACATACCCGATAATTCCATCGCCGTCGGAAACCCGGCCCGTGTGATCAGAACCCTGACGCCTCCTGAGCAACAGCAGCAACTGAAAGAGCCGAAGCCTGAAATGTTATCCTATACGGGAGCCTGAAAGCGCCCTGCACCAGGCGGCAGGTATAGGGCTGCCCCGCCAAATTCCGTTAAACTTTCCGCTATACCTTCCCATACCTGCTTTCAAACTGGAGCCAAGTGGTTGCTATAAAGTGAATTGGACACTTTTTGGCAGGTATAGCAACCGCAAACCAGTTGTTTATTTTGTTTCTGAGCCCTCAGCTGGTTAAACCAACCGAAAACCTCTGCATTTTATTTTCAGTAAAAGGGGTAAATCAGAAAGAACAGGTATAACTATGAACCCATTTGATTCTCCGGATAAACTCAACTCTATCTTCATAGACCAGATAAAGGGCTATGCCATTTTTGCCACTGATGTAAACGGGATCATTATGACCTGGAACAAAGGTGCGGAAAAGGTAAAAGGGTATACCGAAGAAGAGATCATCGGGCAGTTTTATGGAATCCTGCACCCGGACGAATACCAGCATGCCGGCAAACCGGTGCAGGAATTGCAGCAAGCCTTGCAAAATGGTGCTTATGAAGCCGAAGACTGGCGTAAACGCAAAGATGGTTCGCTTTTCTGGGCCACTGTTATCTTAACGCCCATTTTTTCGGACGACGGGGAGCATGTTGGGTTCACAAAAGTTACCGGTGACATTACCCGGCAAAAAGAGTTACAGGATAAACTGGCCGACCGGCAGCAGAGTGCCTTGGAGCATAAAAATACCGAACTGCAGCGGATTAACCTGGACCTGGATAATTTTATTTATACCGCATCGCATGACCTCCGGTCTCCGATTACCAACATCGAAGGCTTGATGACATTCTTGAAACAGGATTTAAAAGAAGCAGGCTGCCTGAGTCCCCAAACCGATGAGATTTTGCAGCGTGTCGTCAATTCGGTTGACCGCTTCAAGCAAACCATCAAAGACCTGACCGAAATCAGCCGGCTGCATAACGAAAACAGTGAAAGCGCCGCAGATGAAATCATCAACATCCAGGAGGTATACCATGACATTTTAGCAGACCTGGGCTACCCGGGCAGAAACAAAGGAGTTTTCATCAAAGCCGATTTCCAGGTGCACCAACTGATGTTTTCGAAAAAAAATTTCAGAAGTATCTTGTTCAACCTGATCAGTAATGCCCTTAAATTCCGGTCCCAGGAGCGGGATTGTATCATCGACATCTGTACCCGGTTGGAGGAACCTTATGTGAAATTAACGATCCAGGACAATGGCGTGGGGATACATACGCGTCATCATGAGCAGCTGTTCTCCATGTTCAAGCGATTCCATGACCATGTGGAAGGCACGGGAATCGGACTATACATGGTCAAAAGAATGGTCGAGAATGCCGGCGGGAAGATTGAAGTGGAAAGCGATGAAGGAGTCGGTACGAAATTTGAGTTGTTTTTAAAAGCGGCTGTATAATTTTCCTACAACGCCGGATCAACTACACACCCTATACCTTGAAAGAGCAAAACGAAGTGAACACAAACCCGGGTAACCGGCAACAGCCCGCTACTGTACTGGTGGTAGATGATGATGAAAACTGGTGTTTTATTGCCAAAAAACTTTTGCAGAAAGCCGGGGTAGGGCAAGAAATCATCACGTCTAAAAACGGGCTGGAGGCGTATCAGCTTTTACGGGCGATCTCTGAGAAAGGAGAGAAGATGCCGGATATGATCTTTCTGGATATAAAAATGCCGGTGATGGATGGTTTTGGCTTTCTGGATGAAGTAACTAAATCAGCGGAGCTGGATCTGCGCCATTCAAAAATCTTTATCTGCAGCAGCTCGCTCCACCCCAAAGACAAAGAGCGGGCGCTGCTATACCCTGTCGTTGATTTTATCACAAAACCCCTCACCCAGGAAACATTAGACGAACTTCTGAAATCAAACCCATAGCTCCGGGAGGAGTTGGTCAGGTATAGCTGCGCCAGGTATAGGTATGGTAAACAACCTTTCAGCCCGAGCTGGAAGGTTGTTTTGTTTGATGCAGGTTCGAATTCCGGGTATAATTTAATCCTGCCATCTTCTGCACCATTCGGCTACGAGGAAAAATCTTAAATTTATATTCCAACAAAATTTTGGACTTTGCCGTTAGAGATGAAATGCACGTCAGCTGGCATCGGGGCGATAAAATGGCTTGCGGTATGGCATGTGCCATCAGAGATTAAACCTGTTGGCCTCTTTTCAAGCAAACCATTTCATTTTTCAATAAATAACTTATCGCTATGAAACACTTTAAACTCCTGACGACAGCAATTGCCTTCTCGTTATTTCTCCTGACAGGTTGCGAAAAAGAGAGCGACAGATCAGGTACCCCCATCGCTTTAGAGCAATCAAGCCAGCTATCCGTTTCTGTTCACGATAGGATCAGCCAGTACCGTGCTTCGTTGCCTGCCGGGCTTGAGGAACAACTCAAACAACGGTCAGCTATTTTGTTAGAAACCGACCCGCAGTACCGGGATATGGTTCGCAGAGCGCTGGCTATAGAACCTACTCCTTGTGATTCGGATACGCCCATGAACCTGTGGCTGGATGAGCAACTGGCTGACTGGAACAATGAAGTCATAGGCTATGTGCTCGACTTTGCGATGCTGGATTTACCAACCTACGACGCACTTATCTTCGAAAACAGCTCCCGGAATCAATATTTTGGTGTGAATGGAGAATACACGCAGCAGCTTACCAAAGCTTTTAAGGATCTGCAGCGGTTCTGGAATGTTCCATCCGATGAGATTGTACTGGCAGCGATGCACGGAAACATGTTGCTTGACCGGGATAAGGTGATCAGAACGTATGTCGCCGTATTTGGTTTAGACCCAGCCACAGCTGCAATATTTGCCGACATCGTTGTCACATTGGCTGATGAAATTCCGCAATACCGGGATGGCAACCATCCTATATTTACGTTTAACGCCTTTGCTCTGAACGGATTCAACTTCCCGCCCTATGGCGTTATTCCGGATAAGATCATCATGGGGGACGGAATCATGGAAGCATTTGGTGCCTTAGGCTATGCGGATATCGCACCGCAGGCCATATTGGCACATGAATTTGGTCATCAGATCCAGTTCCATCTGGACCTGTTTGCGGATGAGAGCAGCCCGGAAGCTACCCGCAGAACCGAGCTGATGGCCGATGCGTATGCGGCCTACTATCTTTCCCATGCAAGAGGCGCTTCCATGCAATGGAAAAGGGTGCAACAGTTTCTGGAGGTGTTTTTCAATCTGGGGGATTGTTCCTTTGCCAGCAATAACCACCACGGAACACCCACGCAAAGAATGGCAGCTGCCGAATGGGCTTATAATCTCGCAAACGATGCGCAGAAACAAGGCCATATCCTGACCAGCGAGGAATTTGCCATACTTTTTGATGCGCAACTTTCCGAGCTCGTCATGCTTTAGAATAGAATGGCTAAGTAAAAGAGCTGCCGTAGGACAAATGTCAAATTCAACTTGGTGCAGCTCTTTTACTTTACTTAAACTGCTCAGGAATTTAAACAAACTATTCGTGCACTCTTAAGGCTATACCCTCCCAGTCTGATGGTATCAGGTATGGCTTAGTTGTTTTATGGATTCTCTTTTTCGGGTAGGAGAGGTTGAGGCGATCGGCTTTTGTTGAAACCTCGTGTGGGTAAAGAGCATAAGGTATAGCATAAAAAAGCCTCTCTGAAGAGAGAGGCTTTTTAAGTATAGCTGTCCTTACAGGTTTAACCTGTAACGTTACACATCCGTATTCCTGCGGGGATCATCAGGGTCTGCTTTGCGTCGTGGGTCGTTCGGATCTAATTTTTCGATATCCACTTCCGTATTGCGGACAGTACCGCGAATGGTTTCATCGCGTTCTTCCACCTCTTTGTTCAGAGACACTTCTTCTACTACACGCGCTTCCTTGTCTACTACCGGCACTTCAGCACGTTCTGTGATCTCGATATCTCCTTCTTTGAATTTATTGATATCTGCATCCGATACCGGACGATCAACTGGTCTGCGCTCCACATGCACATGTTCTTCCCGGAGGTTGATCCGTTCTTCTACCGGTCGCTCCACAATACGGGTTCGCACGTTTACGCTTCCTGTTTCTACCTCTTTTTTACCTATCTCCATGTTCTCTTTGATGATAGGGATAGTTTTATCCCCTTCAGGGGTAGAAGTCGGAGGAGGGGTAGGACGGTTACGGTAGAACTTGTCTTCGTTGTAATACTCATCGTTATAAAATTCATCGGCAGTATCTCTGTCCCTGTCCGTCATAGCGGCACCCGCGGCTGCTCCGGCAGCACCTAAGCCTGCAAAAGTATTGCGGATCGACATTTCGGTGTCACGGTTCAGGTTATCCTTGTCATACAAAGGCAAAGACTGGAGCTGTTCGGCCGTTACATTTGGTAAAATCACATCGTCGTCCGAATCATGTAACTCAGCCAGACCAATAGGTATAAGTACATCGCGGGGTTCCAGATCCAGTACGTTACCTTCCAGGTCAAGAACAATGTATCGTACTTTTCGGGACTGAGGATCGAATAATAGCTCATCTACTTCTCCGATGGTGCGTCCCTGCGTATCCTTCACAGTCCAGCCTTTGATGTTGGGTTCCCCTTCTGCGATCTTGAAATCGCTACCGCCTAACTCCTGTAAGCGGTTGATCTCATTATAATTATCGTTTGTGTTCATAGTCTTAAAATTTTAGTGCTAACTCATTAGCTTCGTTATACCTTTGATAACTTTGGTTATACCTTATAATACGCGATATAAAATGCTCGGTATAAAGCAATTACGTTTTATTGGCCCGTGCTCCACCTATTTGCTGCGGCGTGCCACGATCTCCACGCGCCTGTTCTGCTGTCGCCCTTTAGCAGTTGCGTTCGATGCGACTTGATCTGCCTCGCCAACCGGATGTATCGAAATCATATCATCGCTGAACTTCCCATTTTTAACGAGCCAGTTGCGCACAGCTTCAGCACGCTTTTCGGCTAACTGCTGGTTGTAATTGGCACTTCCTTTGGCATCGGTATAGCCATAGATACGGATCCGCCCATTGGTGAAACGCTGCCCGAGGGAGTTGGCAACCTGCTGTAATTTCTGTTCGGCTCCGGAACGGATAGCGTCCGAATCGGTGTCAAAAAGTACGGTCTCATCCAGGCTGTAAATTGCATACTCATCATTGCCTCTAACCGTAACGTCTTTATCGGTAATTTCTCCGTAGGTAGCTGCAGGTACATCTCTGTTGATGTTGTTCCAGTCCGCGTCGGTTTCAGTTTCAGTTGTGGTTGCTGTTGCAGCGGCGGTGGTATCAGTCGTGGTAACTTCACTTTCTGTCACGTCGTCTTGGTTGTCGCAGCTTCTTGCTAAAAATAGTATTATTGCAATAGCAGCAAGCGCAAGTAATAACCATATCCACCAGGGACGGCTAGTTTTGGGTTCTACATTTAAATCAGCCATTTTTATAAATTTTGGTTTGAGAAATAATTAAATATTATCTAAAAAATTTTTAGTTTAGATTGGCTTGATGTACGCTTCAAAAAGATTTTTTGTTATAAAGGGCAGTTTTGTAGAAGTTTACTGGGCTGCTTCGTTCAGGCAGTCGAAACTTACAGCTACAGGGAAACTTTGTTTTTATGCCAAGACTCTTTGTAATGACCATATGAGCTGCGACTCTGAAGGTATAGGGAAGAGGTAGCGTTGGGAGGAGTGTGTTTAAACTTTAATTGGATAAAATGAAGAAATTTTAAGCATGTTCTTCTGGTTAGATCTTATCGATGGGGCAGCATATTGACGCCTATACCTGCAGCTTCAGATTCTAGGTAAATGTGCTGGCAGGAGGTGCAGGTGCAGGAGAAGATTTGGGCAGTTCGTTGGGTACCGGTATATACTGAAGGGAAATAGTAAACTCCGTCCATTCCCCTTCCTCTGTAGTTACACTAAGTTCGCCTCCGTGCCCCTTCGTGATGATATCATAGCTAAGAGAGAGCCCTAAACCCGTTCCCTGGCCGGTGGGTTTGGTAGTGAAGAAGGGCTGGAAAACTTTGCGCTTTACATTATCAGGTATACCTGTGCCGTTGTCCCGCACCTTTAGCTCTACTTTTCCGTTTTTGATCCCGGTACTGACCAGCACCTTAGGCTCATATCCTTCGATTCCCAACTGCTGCTTTTGCTGCACCGCGTAGAAGGCATTGTTGAAGAGGTTGAGCAGCACCCTGCCCAGTTCCTGTGGCGCCACCTCCACCAGCTCCAGCTTCGGATCATAGGAAGTGCTGAGGGTGCATTCAAAAAGTTTCTCTTTTGCCCGTAACCCATGGTAGGCCAGGCGCAGGTATTCATCTGCCAGGGCATTGAGGTTGGTTAACTGCTTCTCGCCGGAACTGGCGCGGGAGTGCTGGAGCATGTTCTTGACGATGGCATCGGCCCGCCTGCCGTGTTGGTGGATCTTGTGCAGGTTTTGGTTCAGGCTGTTGAGAATTTCGGCTGTTTCCCCTTTTGTTTCTTCGGGCAGCTGGCGCAAAGGACCCTCTTTCAATTCCTCTACCAGATCGAAACTGAGCTCCGAAAAGTTGTTGACAAAGTTCAGGGGGTTCTGGATTTCATGGGCAATGCCAGCCGTAAGCTCGCCCAAC
>NZ_JSYF01000550.1:0-834 GCF_054824225.1 Pontibacter sp. HJ8 | reverse complement strand
CCCAACGTTGGAAGAGATAATTTCTTCATTGAGTCTCAGGAGCGTGGCATGCAGTATATTCTGATCAAACAGCGAACAAAGAAAGTCTTTCCGAAACGGCTCGCTTTGAAATACACTCTTGTTATACATGGCTCCTTTTCTGAAATCACTCTGAATAGCTAATTCATCGATGATGGCGGTAAAAGTTTGCCTGTCTGTAATTTTCTCAAACCGTAACTCGCCCATCCTTTTGAGCCGGTTAATTTTTTCTCTCCTGTTCTTTTTCTTGAGTTCCTGCGCGATGTTGTCTTTGTTGATCACTACCAGGGGATGCCCGGCGCTTCTCAAAAAGTAGGGTGTTTTCCGTAACATGCCGGATTCAGCCCAGTCTAACGGTGCCGTTGCCGGTATATACTTTAAAGTGATGTTGCTTTGCGGAAATTTTCTCCGGATCTCAGACAATGCGTCTCTGAAAAAATCCCTGCTGTCTGCACTGCTGGCAAGCCATACCTGGTATTCCGCCTGGTTTGTACCTGCTCCCGTGATCCGGCCATGTAGGTCTTTGGCTAACGTGAAAAGACCGGTAAGCTTAGCCCCATTCGTTTTAATAACTACTACCGGCAAATACTCCTTTTGGTAAAGAGTATACCAGGCACCAACAAACTCCTTGCTTTGAAAAACTGTTGCCCAAGGACAGGTATGGTAGAGTGCTTCCCAGTTCGCCAAAAAATCTTTGTTAGTGACGAGTTCGAGAACGGCTTCCCCTACAAGGATTCTGATCTCTTCCCTACCTTGAGTAGATTCTATTGCCCTAGCTGCTGCAGAAGTCTGCTGCGTGTCATGAGGCTTTCCTAA
>NZ_JSYF01000549.1:0-1491 GCF_054824225.1 Pontibacter sp. HJ8 | reverse complement strand
GGTCAGGGTATACTTCACACTTCCTACCGAAGAGGCCAGGTTGGCCCGGAAGTTCAGCTTAGTGGTGCCCAGTGCGCTAAAACTCAGCGAAGCGCCGTTGGTTACGGTCATTACATCTTTTTCAGTATGTGCATCAACTAACAACAGGCTTGTTATCTGAGAAGTAGCTGTACCTGTACTGCCCGCGGCTGGCTCTGTCGGAGTAGTACCCGTACCAGACTCTACTATACTAAAGCTAACTGTCACAGGCGTTCCTGCAGTTCCCGAACCATTGCTGCCTGAATATGGCGTAACGGTTAAGGTATAGCTGCCAGTAGGCATGATTTGGTTACCGAAATAGTAGTTGCCATTGCCATCGTCTCCATACAGGGCGAAAGGGGCCGCGTTGTCGGTATAAGTATGGTTCTTGGCTCCTTTCAGATCAAACTTCAAGCTACCTACACCGGAAGGATCAACATTAGAACGGAAGTTAAACTTTTTAGTCCCAAGCGCGCTGAAGCTCAGAGTGGCCCCATTAGTTACAGTCATTACGTCCTTCTCTGTATGTGCATCTACAAGAATTACACTCCCTGCTCCTGGCGCAGACGTGCCACTCTCAGGTGTTGGTGTTGGCTCCGTTGGATTAGTTTCAACCGGAGCAGTCTCTGCTGGTGGTGTCGAATTACTACCTGAAGAAGACATTTCAGAGAAAGATGCCTTTTCGTTACCTACGCGAATGTTATCGAAGTACAAAACTCTCTTTGTTGTCTCCGTAGAACCGCTGTTCCAGGAGGCTTTGTATACGCCGATCTTCCAGTTAGGCATCTTGGTGTCGTACATGTTGCCTCCTTTGTGGGTGAGGATCTTGGTACCGTTCTTCCAGACCTCGATCAGCCCGTCTGTGCCGTAGGAGTGAATGAAGTGAAACACATACTCCTGCCAGCTGTCCTTGGTGACCGCGCCCAGGTCGATCTCTTTCAGGCTGCCTGAGTTGTTGCCTGTCCGCAGGATGAGCCGGTCCTTACGTACCCGCAGTGAGGTGGCTTGCGTCGTGCCTGAGCTCTGCCACCACTGGCTGATCACTTCGCTGCCCGAATCATAAGCATAGTCCTTGGAAGGAAAATAAGCCGCAAAGCTGTACCAGCGGTTCTTGTTGGTAGCCGGGTCAGCCACGATTACCTCGGCACGAGTACCGTTTGCTACTTCACCGTCAGAGCTACGCAGCTCGAAGCGGCCCGACTTGGCGCCCTGGAAGACAGGATTGGTGGCCATCTGGAAAGAATAAGAAGTGCCGAACTGCTTGTGGCGGCCGTCAAAGGCGGTGCTGCCTTCAAATGTTTCTTCGAAAATGTGGTTGGCCGTAGCCTGGCCGGTGGTTTCGGCGCTTAAAGCGGCGCTTGGAGAAAGTTCTTCGAGTTCTTTTTTGTCACACGAAAGAGTGATAGCTCCTGCCAGCAGGGGCATCATTAGGTTACGAAATCTAAAGTTCATCTTATTTGGCTAAAGTTGAAT
>NZ_JSYF01000548.1:0-3029 GCF_054824225.1 Pontibacter sp. HJ8 | reverse complement strand
TGTTGGAAAAGTTCTTTTTGCTGACTGATCCTGTCGCAGATAAATTACTTGTAGATCAGAAACACGGCCGGTTGTTTGTGTATATCCGGCAGCTGAGTTTTCCAATCAGCGATGGTTTTGGTCTGGATGAGCTCGTGTTCGGGGGAGGTGATGTTGGCCGCAATGCAGAGGCGGGTGCTGCCACTGAGCGTCTGCACGAGGTCTTCGAGTAGTTTGTTGTTGCGGTAGGGCGTTTCCATGAAAATCTGCGTCTGGTCCCGTTGCAGCATTTCTTTTTCCAAAGTGCGCAGTGCCTGCAGGCGAGGGCCTTTTTCGATGGGCAGGTAGCCATGAAAAGCAAAGCGCTGGCCGTTGAAGCCGCTGCCCATCAGGCTCAGCAGGATAGCTGACGGACCGGCAAAGGGCACTACCTTTATACCTTTCTGATGCGCATACTTCACCACTTCAGCGCCGGGGTCGGCTATACCTGGGCAACCTGCCTCTGAGATAATGCCGGCGTCTATACCTTGCTCCAGCAGTGGCTTGAGCGAGGCCTGCACCTGAGCGGGCGTAGCATCTTTGTCGACTTGCACAAAGTTCAGTTGCTCTATCACCAGTTCCGGGCAGATACTCTTTACAAAGCGCCGGGCTGTGCGCAGGTTCTCCACTATAAAATACGTGAGGTGACGCACCGTCTCCTTTACCTGAGGCGATATCACCTGGTCAGCTGTGTCTTCAGCCAGTATGGTCGGGATCAGGTATAGCGTGCCGGTCTTTTTCATGGTGCAAAGGTAGTGACATTGTTGGATTGCTGAATTGTTAAATTGCTGGCCGACCTTGTCAAATGCAAACTGCCACGGCTTTGGGCAGTGGCAGTTTGGGGTGTAACAGGTATGGCGCTCACAGGTTTTTAAAACAAGTGAGGTTAGCGCCTAATCGGTAGTTAAAAACCTGGTGACCAGGTCGTATACCTGATCCGGCGCTTCGGCGTGCACCCAATGGCCTGCATTCGGTATCGTCTCCACCTCTACCAGTGTGAACAGATGCTGGATGCTGCCATACACATCTTCCGGCAGGATATAGCGCGACTTGCCCCCTTTGATAAAGAGCGTACTTTTCTTGAAAGGAACATCAGCCGTAACGGCTGCGGCTACCTGCTCATAGTTCTTTTCGATCGCGTCCAGGTTCATGCGCCAGCCGAAGGTATTGTCCTCTTTACGGTAGAGGTTCTTCATCAGGAACATGCGCACCTCGCCACTCTCAATATACTTTGCCAGTTGGGCATCCACCTCGTTGCGGCTGGTCACGGTGCTCAGATCCACCGACTGGAGCGCGTCAATGATCTCGTCGTGGTGAGGCGGGTAAGCTTTTGGCGCAATGTCTACCACGATCAGCTTGGTGATGCGGGTCGGGTACTTCAGGGCGTACGTCATGGCCACTTTGCCGCCCATGGAGTGTCCCATGATAGCCGGCGTAGGAATCTGCAGCTCATCTACCAGGCGCAGTACATCATCTGCCATCAGATCGTAATTGTGCTGTTCGCTGTGCGGGGAACGGCCGTGATTGCGCAGGTCTACCAGAAATACGTTGTAGTGCTCCGAAAATCGCTTGGCCAGGGTCTGCCAGTTATCCAATGTGCCAAACAAGCCGTGCAGGATCAGCAGCGGCTGACCATGGCCCATTTCTTTATAGTGTAGTTTCATTTTTTCAGTGATCAGTTATCAAAAACAGGAATCAGTTTTTAGCTTACGGTTGCCAGTGAGATATTGATAAAGTTCAGGCTATTCTATACCTCAAAAGATGGCGGCCTTCGCTTTAAAAGTTCTCGGCTATACCTGGCATACCTTATACTACCCGGATGAGCTTTTCCGCATCCTCCCGCTCCTTCAGGACACCCAGCGGCTGCAGAGCCAGGCCATACCGCTCGAATACCTGCAACACTTCGTCACGGCCTGCAGGGTCAACGGCTACCAGCAATCCGCCGCTTGTTTGCGGGTCGCAGAGCAGGTGTTTCTGGTCCGGCGTAAGGGCTTCGATCTTGTGGCCGTAGCTGTCGAAGTTGCGGTGGGTACCGCCAGGTATAGCCTTTTGCGCCAGGTACTCCAGCGCCTCCGGCAGCACCGGCACCTTGTCAAAGTATACCTCAGCCGAAAGATTACTGCCTTCGCACATCTCCGAGAGGTGCCCCAACAGGCCAAATCCGGTCACGTCGGTCATGGCTTTTACCTGCGGCAGATGGCCCAGGTCAGCACCGATCTTGTTGAGCTGCATCATTTGCTGCGGCGCCAGGTGCAGGTGCTCGGGCTTCAGAATGGCTTTTTTCTGGGCAGTGGTCAGGATGCCTACGCCGAGCGGCTTGGTCAGGTATAGCTCACAGCCGGCAGTGGCGGTATCGTTTTGTTTGAGGTTTTGAATGTCCAGCATACCAGTCACAGCCAGCCCGAAGATCGGCTCAGGGCTGTCGATGCTGTGGCCGCCCGCCAAAGGTATACCTGCTTCCTGACAAATGCTGCGACTGCCTTCGATCACGCGCTTGGCTACTTCCGGAGCCAGTTTATCGATGGGCCAACCCAGCACAGCGATGGCCATCATGGGTATGCCGCCCATGGCGTATACATCCGAGATGGCGTTGGCAGAAGCGATGCGTCCGAAATCATAGGCGTCGTCTACGATGGGCATAAAAAAGTCAGTGGTGCTGATCACGGCGCGGCCATTGCCGATGTCATACACGGCGGCATCGTCCCGGGAGCTGTTGCCTACCAGCAGGTTCAGGTTCTCCGGGTAACTGATGTCGGTGTGCAGGATGGCGTCGAGCACTTTAGGTGCTATTTTGCAGCCGCAGCCGGCACCGTGGCTATACTGTGTGAGTTTTATATCTTGTGTGGTTGTCTCTTCCATGACTATAGTAAGTTATGTTTCTTTGCAAATTCTACTACCCGCTGCGCGTTTTCTTCGGGGTTCAGGTTTTCCAACTGGAGGGGTAGCACGTGCTCTTTTCGGGCCAGGTCGTAGGTATAGGCTTTGTCGTAATAGGTCAGGGCAATATCGAC
>NZ_JSYF01000547.1:0-2088 GCF_054824225.1 Pontibacter sp. HJ8 | reverse complement strand
AGTGGCAGCTTTGAGTGGGGCACCACCAAGCCGTATATCGAGCTGGGACCCTTGAAGATCGGGCTGGCCCGTTTTGTAGAGCCTGCCCTCAAGCAGCAGATGAACCTGATCGCCCGGCATCTGGACAAGGAAATACAGTCCCGCCTGAACATACGGCAGTACGTGGCCGATACCTGGACCCGAATGCAACAGCCCGTCAAGCTGGACAACAACCTGAACGCCTGGCTGCGTGTTGAGCCGCAGGAAGTACGCATGGCGCCCCTGTATGCCCACGACGGCAGCCTGCACACGCGCCTGGGCATCACTTCTTACATACACGTCACCACCGATGGCAAGCCGCAGGCACAGATCAACCCCAACTTGCCCCGGCTGATCCTGGACAACCGCATGCGGGACGATATACAGATCGGCCTGACGGCTACGGTACCTTATGCTCATGCCAGCAGTATGCTGCAGCAGCAGGTCAAAAACCAGACCTATACATTCGATGACGGCAAAAGCCAGGTAACGGTAAAAGACGCCGCCATTACGCCGGGCGGGGAACAACTGGTACTGATGCTGGACGTGGACGGCAAAACCAAAGCAGGCCTGTTCACCAAAAAGCTGACAGGCAAGATCTACCTGCGCGGCACGCCCTACTACGATCCCCAGACAGCTTCCATTAAGCTACGCGACATCGACTACGACCTAGACACGAAAGACAGGCTGTTGAGTACGGCCAGCTGGCTGGCCAAAAACAAATTCAAGGAGATGATACAGAGTGAGGTGGATATACCTGTGCAGCGTCAGTTGACGGATGTACGGAATCTGCTGCAGCATACCTTAGATCAGTCCGGGCGGATGCACGAGTCAGTGCTGCTGCGCGGGGCAGTCAACGAACTGGTGCTCGAAACGATTTACCTCTCCCCGACAGGTATACAAGCCATCGTGCATGCCAGCGGCAGCCTGACAGCTACGGTCGATAAGCTCTAAGCTTACTTTATACCTGCTTTGTTGATGGGGGTAGGGCTGTTAAAAACTTTATCGGGCACGGAGGCCGGCGCGGCTACATGCGTCAGTTTAAACTCGCTTTCCGGGTTGCTGCGGTCGCTGGCCAGTTTTATACTTCCGTAGTCGCGGTAATCGCTCCAGCGGCGGGTAAAGGTGGGCTCGGTATCATCATGGTTCCGGAAAAAGGCCCATTGCGTCACCAGTCCCTGGTCCTTGTCTACCCAAATGTGATACTTGTTCTGTGGCGTCAGGCCCACCTCTCCAAAAGTCATTTCCAGCTCATCGGCCGGGGCGCCATCCATTGTTTTATCCTCGCCTATATAAGTCAGATTCACGCCGGGGTCCAGCAACTTAAAGGGCATCACGAGCCAGTAAGCATTATTGATCCAGGCGCCATAGGCGCGTTCCAGCACCTGCTGCTTTTCCTCGGGGTTCTGCAGCTCCTGGCCGGCTACGTATACTTTGCCCTCTTTGGTCTCGGTGTTGAGAATAGCGACCAGGCTATCCATTTCCCAGCGGTAGCGGTTCTGCTGTTTGTCCCATACCTGGTACTGGTCGTTAAAAGTCCAGGCAAGGTAACGAGTGTCGTTCCAGCCCTTTTCGCCGCCCATGTTGTCGATAATTTTTCGGGCTATACGTTGGGCTTTCTCTTCCGGGGATTGGGTACAGGCCAGCGGCAAGAGCAGCAGGCACAAAAACAAGGATTTTAGGATAGATCGGAGTGGCATCGGCTTATACTTTGTTTGCGCTCTCATGTACGGATTTATACTTTCTGCGCCAAGGCTTTGGCTTTCTGATCTGATTGCGCTGCAGCAGGCTGCGAGGTAGTGGCGACCAGCAGGGCGATGCCCAGCAGCATAGGCAGAAGTGATTGTCTAACGTTCATAGGTTGTGTGCATTAGGATAATCCAATATACGTGATAATGCGGTAGCGGCTATACCTGCAGACTTAATTTATTCCTATCGTTGGGTAAATTCTAACCAATGATTTGTGGCTGCCGTATCAAAAAGCGATTCAGAAACTGAAACCAGACGCATGACCACCTCTATCAAACATAAAATTATACCGCTTTTCAAGGCTACCTTTTCCGGTTTTAC
>NZ_JSYF01000070.1:0-32431 GCF_054824225.1 Pontibacter sp. HJ8 | reverse complement strand
CCGCAGCGAAAGCAGGGACAGAAAGCCTTATGGCGATCGCCGTGAAGGCAGTGAACGCAAGCCTTACGGTGCTGACCGGGGCGATAAGTTCAGCAAAGGAAGGGAAGAACGCAAAGGCCTTGGTACCGACAGTGACCGTGACGCAGAAAGAAATCCTGAGACGCCAAACTACAACCTGAGCCGCTACAAGGATAATCCGCGCATCAAAAAGACCAACCGCAAGGAAGATGATGGAGACGACACCATTCGTCTGAACCGCTACATCGCCAATGCCGGTGTTTGCTCACGCCGCGAAGCGGATGAACTGATACTGTCAGGCGAGATCAAGGTGAACGGAGAGGTGGTAACGGAAATGGGCTTCAAAGTAAAGCCTTCTGACACCGTGCAGTATGGCAAGAAGCTCCTGAACCGGGAGAAGCTGGTCTACGTGCTCCTCAACAAGCCGAAAGACTTTATTACAACTACGGAAGATCCGGAGGGCAGAAAGACGGTGATGAGCCTGGTGGAGAAAGCCTCCAACGAGCGGATCTTCCCGGTAGGACGCCTTGACCGTAACACAACAGGTCTGTTGCTGTTCACCAATGACGGTGAGCTGGCCCAGAAGCTGACACACCCTTCCAACGAGATCAAAAAAATATACCAGGTAGAGCTGGACAAGCCCATAACCAAAGATGATTTTCAGAAAGTGGTAGAGGGTGTAGAGCTGGAAGACGGAAAAGCGATGGTGGATGACGTAGCGATGCTGGGTGACTCCAAGAAGTTCCTGGGGCTCGAAATCCATATCGGTAGAAACCGGATTGTACGCCGTATATTTGAGCATCTGGGCTATGATGTGGTAACCCTGGACAGGGTACAGTATGCCGGCCTGACCAAAAAGGATGTTCCTCGCGGAGACTGGCGCTACCTGACCGAAAAAGAGGTTATCCGCCTGAAGTATTTCATGTAAGAAGCCGTATGCGGAGCGTCGCCATTGACATAGGTAATACGAGTGCAAAGTATGCTGTCTTTGAAGAAGATGCTTTGGTAACACAGGGCTACTTCAAAGCGCAGGAGGGAATGCCGCAAGAGCTGGCCTCCCAATCCTTTGACCATGCTATCCTGGCTTCAGTGGCCGACGATCTGAAACATATAAAAACAGGGCTGTCTGTAGCCGGAAGCATCGTAGAGCTTTCGGCACAGACAGCCCTGCCTGTTTCCAACGATTACAAGACACCCCATACCTTAGGAGCAGACCGCATCGCCGGTGCTGTCGCAGCTCATTATTTTTTTCCGGGGCGCAACTGCCTGGTTATTGATGCCGGTACGGCCATCACCTATGACTTCATCGATAATGAAGGCCATTACCAGGGAGGCGGCATATCCCCCGGCATCCGGATGAAATTCAGGGCCCTGCATAATTTTACGGGACGGCTACCGTTAGTAGAAGGAATTAAAGAATCCTTTCCCCTTATCGGTCAAACGACAGAAGACTCGCTGGAGAGCGGCGTATTGGCAGGAACTGTAGCCGAAGTTGAAGGTATAATCCGCGCTTACAAGCAAAAATCAGATCGCCTGGTGGTTATACTTTGCGGAGGAGATGCAGGATTTTTTGAAAGTAACATAAAAGAACGCATCTTTGTAATTCCTGAACTGGTCCTGATAGGGCTTCATAGAATTTTGAAACATAATGTATAAACCGTTCCGTTTACTTATTTGCGCCACTGTACTGTGTTTTGCACAGGCTGTGCAGGCGCAAAACATTGGTAATTCGCCGTACTCCCGTTATGGATTGGGAGAACTCAACACGAACTTTGGCAATATCCGGACAGCAGGAATGGGCGGTGTGGGCGTAAGTTCAGGCAGTAGTTTTCAGCCGAACACAGCCAATCCGGCACTGTTATACTACAACAGCATCACCATTTTTGATGTAGGGGTAGCGGGGCAGTATAAAACTGTCAAAAACAGCACTGAATCACAGAAGGACGGCAATGCGAACCTGAACTACCTGACGCTGGGTGTTCCGCTTTCCAAGCGCTGGAGCTCGGCTGTCAGCCTTCGTCCCTACAGCAATGTAAACTACGAGATCAGTAGTGTGGGATCGTTGCCCGGCAGACCAGAGGCCATCATTGTAAACGAGTACAAAGGCGAAGGCGGTCTGTCAGAGGTATACTTCGGGCATGGTTTCAGGATAGCCGAAGGACTGACTGTGGGCGCAAGTGCCTCGTATATTTTCGGTACTATCACGCAGGAGTCTTCTTCTATTGTGGCTGACACATCATTCAGAGACCTGGAGCTGCAGCGAGTGGTATACAGCGAGCGTACACGCTACAACAATTTCCTCTTCAAAACAGGAGCCAACTACCGCAAGAAACTAAAAGACAAAGCCTTTATTAGCGCAGGCGCGGTCTATACCTTGAATACCGACCTGAATGCCAAGCGCAATGCAGCGTATGAGCGCCGCACAGTATCCGAAGCACTCCTGGGCCCGCCCATGCTGACCGACAGCCTGGAAGGATCGGTAAATGTACCGAGCAGCCTGCAGGCTGGTCTGAGCTTTGACAACGGCAGCAACCTGACGATAGGAGCAGAATTCTTCGCGCAGGACTGGTCCGATTACAAAAACCTCGATGGAGAAAAAGAACTTGGCAACAGCTATAAGGTAGGGCTGGGAGCCGAGTATACCCCCAATGCCAATGCCATCGACAGTTACTTCAAACGCATCACTTATCGTGGCGGCCTTAACTATGGGCAGACACCCTTTACGGTAAACGGGGAGAATATCAAAGATATGTCTGTTACCGGTGGCCTCACCTTGCCGGTAGGCCGTGGGTCTTTCTATGAGATGTATCAGCTGAACACCGCTTTTGCTTACGGGCGCCGTGGCAACACCGACAATGGCCTGATCGCCGAAAACTATTTCCAGTTCAGCGTCGGAGTGACCATAAACAGCAGATGGTTTGTAAAACGCAGAATCGAGTAAACCAAAACGTCATAAAAAGCATTTACTAAGAAAGGCCGTTCCTGTAACGGTCTTTTTTATATTAGGCAGCTCTGGCATTGTGTTTGCACCCGGAGAGAAGCCACAACTAAATTTTTTATTAACTTCACTCTGAAAAGTATACAGAGGCATGCCGAAACCTTTATTGACCAGTCTTTTTGCCGTCCTGACACTCCTGGTGCTAGGGTGCGGA
Source organism: Pontibacter sp. HJ8 (assembly GCF_054824225.1). Taxonomy (NCBI): domain Bacteria; kingdom Pseudomonadati; phylum Bacteroidota; class Cytophagia; order Cytophagales; family Hymenobacteraceae; genus Pontibacter; species Pontibacter sp. HJ8. The sequence continues at coordinate 29,261 of NZ_JSYF01000070.1, read as the reverse complement.
AAAGACCTGAAAGATCCTGATCAGGAAGAGAAGTATACCGGGCCGTTCAGGGTAACCGAAAACGTGCTGACGCTATACAGTGACTCTGCCAAAGTGCTCATCAAGCTGCAGTCGCCTTTGCAGGAAGACTTTGAAAACGGAGACATCGTGTTCCCGAAAGGGATCAATGTAGAGTTCTTTGAGAAGGGCGGAGCCGTAACGTCTACCATGCGCGCCAACTATGGCAAGCAGGAACGCAACAAGGACCTATACCTGGTAAAGGGCAACGTGGTTGTGAATAACCTGGTGAAACAGGAAAAGCTGGAGACGGAAGAACTGTACTGGAACAAGAACAAGGCGCAGATCTACACCGACAAATTTGTCAAGATCACCACACCGGAGGAAATCCTGATGGGGCATGGACTGCAGGCCAACCAGGATTTTTCCATTTACAAAATCAAGAAAGTGACAGGCGTATTTAGTCTGAAAGAATAATGAACCCGAAACTCATCAATACCATTCTGTTATCCCTGGCTTTTGTGACCATGGTGATCGGTATACACAGAAGCATAGCAGAGTCCGACATAGGAGGCAACTATTGGATTTTTATGATCGGCATTATGTTGTTCTTGGTATATAGTTACCGGAAAAGTAAAAGTGCCTGAACCCGTCGCTGATATTGCATGATAGACCCCAGTCAGATCGTATTGCTTTTTATTGCGCTGCTGAGCTGTGCCTTTTTCTCAGGTATAGAAACAGCCTTTATGGCTGCCAATAAGCTGCAGATAGAGCTCGACGAGAAGAATAATGTGCTGTCGGGCCGCATCCTGACGCGCCTGCTGCAGCACCCTTCCCGCCTGATGGGTACCAACCTGATCGGCTACATTATCTCCCTTGTTTTCTATGGGTTTGTGATAGCGGGCATGCTGCATAACGTGCTGCGGCTATACCTGCCGGAAGCCTTGCAACTGGCGCCTTTCATTCTTTTCCTGCAGGTGTTGATCGCTTCGGTGATCGTGCTGCTGACAGCAGAATTTCTGCCCAGGAGCCTGTTTGCCATCAACCCCAACCGTATGTTGCATGTGCTGGCGGTGCCGGTTCTGCTTTTTCATTACCTGCTATACCCTGTGGTATACCTGCTGGTGGGCCTCAGCAGGTGGATCGCCGAAAAAGTACTGAAGATCGACTTTCCGGATGATAAGCCCATTTTTGGCTACACCGACCTGAATGCTTACATCCGGAACCATCTCTTCCATCCGGTGGAAGAAGGCGCTCCGGAAGTGAACCAGGAAATTTTTCACAATGCACTCGATTTCAAAAAGGTCAGGGTGAGGGAATGCATGGTGCCCCGCATTGAAATAAAAGCGGTAGAGGTAAGCGAGCCGGTAGAAGCGCTGCGCGATGCTTTTATCAGGACCGGGCACTCCCGGATACTCGTCTACCAGGACACGATTGACAACATCATCGGCTATTGTCACCAGCTGGCCATGTTCAGGCAGCCGGAACAGATCGCAGAGATCGTCTCGCCTGTGAGCCTGGTGCCGGAAAGTATGTTGGCCAGTGAGTTGTTTCTGCGCTTTGGCACAGAGCACCGCACCGTGGCCGTGGTCGTGGATGAGTTTGGAGGCACCTCCGGCATCGTGACCGTAGAAGATGTGATCGAGGAAATATTCGGCGAGATACAGGACGAGTATGATTACGACGCACTGCTGGAGCAGGTGTTCCCGGAAAAGCAGCTATACCTGCTCAGTGCCCGCCACGAGATCGACTACCTCAATTCGAAGTATGAACTGGATCTGCCGGAAGGCGACTACGAGACGCTGGGGGGCCTGATCTTCTCGGTGCTGGGCGAAATACCCCAGCCAAACGATGTCGTGGAGCTGCCGCCGCTGACCATTACCATCCTGTCGATGGACGAGAACCGGGTGAATGCAGTGAAGCTGGTGAAAGCTACAGATTCACAGGGAGATGGATGATTTTAAACAGATACGCACAAAATTTTGAATTTTTGCACGATTAACCTTATTTTGCACATCCTTTATTAAGTTGTATAACAAATGGCATTAATTAACAAGATTAGAGAAAAGTCGGGTTGGGCTATCGGCGCCATCGCCATAGGGCTTGGCGTGTTTGTAGTCGGTGGTGACCTGTTGGGTCCTAACTCCAGACTTTTAGGTAACGATGCAGCCACTGTAGGCGAAATAGCTGGCGAAGAAATTGACTTCCAGCGTTTTGACCTGGTATTTCAGCAAATAAAAGGCAACTACGAAGGCCAGATAGGCCGTGCTGCCACTGAAAGTGAGCTGGCCATGATCCGTGAGCAGGCTTGGAACCAACTAATCTTCCAGATCGCTTTACAAAAAGAATATGACCGCCTGGGCATTGCTGTAACAGAAGAAGAACTGGCTGACATGGTGCAGGGGAACAACATTCACCCGTCTGTGAAGCAGGCTTTCACGAATCCGCAGACAGGCGAATTTGATCGCAACCAGGTGGTGCAGTACCTGCAAAACCTGGACCAGATGGGTCCTCAGGCACGTCCGATGTGGGTGAACTTTGAGCAGGGCGTTCTTTCTGACCGTATCCAGTCCAAGTACAGCAACCTGCTGACCAAATCGGTGTATGTAACAACGGCTGAAGCCAAGAACCAATTTGCAGCGCAGAGCACGACTGCGAACCTCAAGGTGTTGTATGTGCCTTACTTTTCTATCGCAGATTCTGCCGTAAAAGTAACGGATGCGCAGCTGAAGGATTATTTTGAGCGCCACAAAGACCTCTATAAGGTAGAAGACGGTCGCTCTGTTGAGTTTGTCACCATACCGGTTGCAGCTTCTGCAGAAGACAAAAACTACATCCAGGAAGAGATCACGACGCTTACCGAGCAGTTCAAGGCGACGACCAACGACTCTGCTTTCGTAAACACCAACTCGGATGTTCCTTATAACAATGCCTACCTGCATGCTGGTGAATTGCCGGAGCAACTGCGCAGCAGCCTGCCATTAGAGGAAGGCAAGGTATACGGACCGTTCACGGAAGATGAAACCTATACCCTCCACAAAGTGGTGGATGTGAAAGACGGTAGCGTGAACACGGCCCGGGCAAGCCATATCCTGATCAAGCCTGAAAATGACACTCCGGAGGCCAAAGCTGCTGCGCTGGCCAAAGCGAAAGATGTACTGGCGCAGATCAAAGGTGGCGCTGACTTTGCTGCCATGGCGGCACAACACGGCACAGACGGTACAGCCTCTGCCGGTGGTGACTTGGGTTACTTCACAGAAGGCCGCATGGTACCTGCATTTGAGAAGGCCGTATTTGGCGCTACCGGTGCAGGCTTGCTGCCAGCTCCTGTAGAAACAGAGTATGGCTACCACATCATCAAGATCACGGCTCCCAAAACAAAGCGTACGTATAAGATTGCAACCGTACAGCGTTCAATTGAGGCAAGCGAAACGACCCGTGACTTAGCATATGCCACAGCAGATGAGCTGTCAGGTACAAGCGGTAGCCTGGACGAATTCAGAGCGAACGTTGCCAAAAACGAAGCGCTTGCCAAGGAAGAAGCGTCCAACATCGGAAAGAACAACATCCTGGTTGGTAACCTGAACAACGCACGTGAACTGGTACGTTGGGCTTACGCCAAAGACACATCCGTAGGCGATGTATCTCCTGTATTCGAGATCGACGATCAGTTTGTAGTAGCTGCCCTGACCGGCAAGCGCGAAAAAGGCTATGCCAAGATCGAAGATGTGAAAGAAGAGCTGACTGCCGCTGTTCGCAACGAAGTGAAAGCCCAGCAGATCACCGAGAAGCTGAAAGGTGCCAAAGGATCACTGGACGAAATTGCAGCCAACTACGGACCTGATGCCATGGTGCGAACGGCAGAAGAAGTAAGCTTTGCTTCCGGTGCTATACCTGGATTAGGTATGGAGCCGGTGGCTATCGGTAAGGCGTTTGGCCTGAAGCCGGGTGGCCGTACTGCTCCTTTCGAAGGCCAGGGCGGTGTGGTTATGGTAGAGCTGGTAGAGCTGACCAAAGCCCCTGAAGTGCAGGACCTGTCTGGCGTGAAAGCGCAGCTGGTAAACACCCGCTCTTCCCGTGCCGAGTCTAACGCATTCGAAGCGATCAAAGAAAAAGCAGAGATCAAAGATAACCGCGTAAGGTTCTTCTAATTCCTGCCAATCCTATAAAACAGAAGGGCTGCCCGGCAATGGGTGGCCCTTTTGTTTTGTGGTGCATTGAATATAATTGGCTATCTTCATTTTCAGGCGAAGGACTAAAATCAAAAAGACTTTTATAACGTTGTAATAGGTGATGCATATACCTGCCAAAACACTCTGCAAACTCCTCCTGCTGCTGACGCTCCTGTTGTCCGCTCCGGCTGTAATGGCCCAGGGGCAGGAACTGGCGCTGGCGCGGGAGTACTTCAGCAAAGGCGAGTACGAAAAAGCAGAAGCCATCTACAGCAAACTCATCGACGACCAGCGCCTCTTCAATGCCGTCTACCCGGACTACCTCAAGACGCTGCTGGCACAGAACAACTTCAAAGACGCTGAAAAGCTGGTAAAAAAAACGATAAAGCGGCATCCCGGTCAGGTCAACTTCGTGATCGATTTGGGGATGGTATACCAGGCGGCGGGCGACAAGGCAGCAGCAGAAAAACATTTCGATAAACTCATTGCCCAGTTAACGGCAGATGAGGTGATCGTGGCTGCCAGTGCCTTCATACAAAACGAACTCTACGACTACGCCGAAAAGGCCTATCTGCGTGGCCGGGAGGTGAGCAAAAATCCATTTGAGCACAACCGGTCTCTGATTGCCCTTTATACCTACCGGCAGAAGCACGAAAACCTGATAGGAGAGGCGCTGAATCTGCTGCAGGAGAACGAGCAGGAGCTGATCTACGTGCAGAACATGCTGCAGAACAGCCTGCAGGACGAGAAGGCGCAGGATGCCCTGGAAAAGGAGCTCATCATGCGGGTACAACAGTATCCGGATGTGCTGGCCTACAACGAGCTGCTGATCTGGCTCTACATCCAGCGCCGCGACTTCTACAATGCCCTGCTGCAGGCACGCTCTGTCGATAAACGTACGCGCAGTGGCGGTACACGCGTGATGGAACTGGGAGCCATCAGCGCGAAGAACAAGGATTACGAAGGCGCGATAGAGGCCTTTGAGTACATCATCAAAGAATATCCCGGAGGGCCTTATTACCTGGTGGCGCGGCAGCGCCTGATCAATGCCCGCGAAGAGCAGGTAGAAAACACATTTCCTGTTGACCTGGACAAGATACGGACCCTGATCGCGGACTACGAAGCCTTGCTGTCGGAGGTGGGCCGGAACGTGCAGACGGTGGAAGTGCTGCAGCACATGGCCAACCTGTACGCTTTTCACCTGGATGACAAGGACAAAGCAATCAAACTGCTGCAGGAGGCGATCAGTATACCCCGCGCCAATCCTGATTTTGTGGCGGAGAGCAAACTCACCCTGGGTGATATCTACCTGCTCAAGGGAGAACCCTGGGAGTCTACGCTGCTTTACTCGCAGGTAGAGAAGTCTCACAAAGAAACCACAATAGGACATGAAGCCAAGCTTCGCAATGCGCGCCTCAGCTACTACAAAGGCGACTTTGAACTGGCCCAGGCCCACCTCGACATCCTCAAGCTGGCTACCAGCCGCGAGATCGCCAACGATGCCATGGATCTCAGCCTGCTCATCACCGACAATACCGGGCTGGATACTTCCACAACGGCCATGGAAGAGTATGCAGCCATTGAGTTGTTGATCTTCCAGAACAAACTGCAGGAAGCCGAAGCCCGGCTGGACAAGATGTTACAGCAGCATCCGGGGCATAGCCTGACCGATGAGATCTACTTCCGGAAAGCGACCATTTATGAGCGGGAGGGAGCCTTTGACAAGGCCGTTGCCAGCCTGGAGAAGGTCGTGAGTGCACCGACCGATATTCTGAGCGATGATGCCCTCTACAAGATGGCCTACATTTACGAAGAGAACCTGAAAGATACAGCGAAAGCCCAGCAGCTCTACAACGATTTCCTGGTCAAGCACAAAGGCAGCATCTATGTCGCCGAGGCACGCAAGCGTTTCCGGAAACTGCGGGGCGACGCGCCGGCGAATTAGACTAGCTCTAAGAGAAGAAAAGGAAGAGTATCAGCAGGAAGATGAGAAAGAAACCATACATGATCAAATCCAGGGAGTAATTCCCATATTTTTCCAAAAGCTCTCTGAATCGTTTCATGCTTATTCATGTTGTGCGGGTACAAAAGTACGGAATTCTGCAGGATTCACCTACCGCTTTGGCCTCAGGGGTCAGAAGTCGTGCTTAAATTAGCTACCTTTGCAGATAGTATTATGGAGCAGCAGCATATGGAGAAAAGATGGGTATACAACCAGGAGGCATCGCCGGAAGTAGTAGATAATTTAGCTGAATCGCTGAAAATAAGCCCTACACTGGCCAATATCCTATGCCAGCGCTCTATTTGCACCTACGAAGAAGCCAAGGCCTTTTTCCGCCCCAGCCTCCTCGACCTGCACGACCCCTTCCTGATGAAGGACATGGACCTTGCCGTCAACCGCCTGACAGAAGCCCTGCACCGCAACGAGAAGATCCTGGTCTACGGCGACTACGACGTAGACGGCACTACGTCCGTAGCCCTCATGTACAGTTTTTTGCAGCAGTACACGCAGGCAGATCAAATCGAATATTACATCCCGGACAGGTATAAAGAAGGCTATGGCGTCTCAACACCAGGGATAGATTATGCCAAGGCGCACAACTTCTCGCTCATCATCAGCCTCGACTGCGGCATTAAGTCCGCTGACAAAGTCGCCTATGCATCTTCACTAGGTATAGATTTCATTATTTGCGATCACCACTTGCCGGACGAGGATGTGCCCCAAGCGGTAGCTGTGCTTGATCCCAAGCAGGTGGACTGCCTGTATCCTTACAAAGAGCTGTCTGGTTGCGGCGTTGGCTTCAAACTGGTACAGGCCTTCTGCCTGCAGCAAGGTATACCACAGGAAGAGGCTTACAAGCTGCTGGACCTACTGGTTGTAAGCATCGCCGCTGACATTGTCCCCATCACCGGTGAGAACCGCATACTGGCTCACTTTGGCCTGAAGCTGATCAACGGACCCGAGGCGACACGCCCTGGCCTGGCTGCTTTGCAGGACCTGGCAGGTATCACCACCGAGATGGACATTACGAGCATTGTGTTTGGCTTTGCGCCCCGCATCAACGCGGCCGGGCGTATGGGCGATGCCAAGCGCTCGGTGAGCATGCTACTGGCCCAGACCAAGGAAGAAGCCTTCCGGATGGCCGACATCATCAACGAATCCAACAAAGAGCGCCGCGATAAAGACTCCAACATCACCAAGGAGGCATTGCAGATGATTGCCGAGGACGATTTCCTGAAAAATGCCAGCTCTACTGTGCTTTACAAAGAGAACTGGCACAAAGGCGTGATCGGCATTGTCGCTTCACGCTGCATCGAGAAGTACTACCGGCCTACCATCATCCTGACGCAGTCTAACGGGAAAGCTTCCGGCTCTGCCCGCTCGGTACATGGCTTCAATGTGCACAATGCCATTGAGAGCTGCTCGGATCTGCTGGATCAGTTTGGGGGGCACATGTATGCGGCCGGCCTGACCCTGCCGGTGGAGAATGTCCCTGCTTTCCGGCAGCGTTTTGAGGAGATCGTAGCCAGCACCATTACGGCTGATCAGAAGATCCCCCAGATCGAAATAGATGCCAAGATCAAGCTCAACCAGATCTCCCGCAACTTTTATAACATCATCCGGCAGATGGAGCCTTTCGGGCCGGGCAACATGCGGCCCTCCTTTGTGTCGGAGTGTGTGTATGATACCGGAAGTGTGCGTGTGGTAGGAGATACCCACCTGAAGCTTCGCCTGACGCAGGACGGCTATTATGACATTGATGCCATCGGTTTCGGGTTGGGAGATTACTACATGCCCATCACCAAAGGCATTCCGTTTGATGTCTGCTATACCATAGAAGAGAACGTATACCGGGGTAATATCACACTGCAGCTGCGCATCAAAGACATCCGGATGATCAAGTAACGACACCGTATACATGCAAAAAGGCCCTGTGATCGCAGGGCCTTTTTGCATGTATGCGGTGTTATGAGAGATTACCTGGCGACTTCCAGTTGCTCTAACTCGGCCAGAATAAGCTGCTCGGAGTAGGGCGTCAGTTTAGGAGGAACACAGAGCATATTGAGCGTATTCCAGTCGCCTGCAAAAAAGTTGAGGTCGATGGGCGCCTTGACGCCCGGCAGTCTGCCGGTGTCGGTGTACTGCCAGAACACCCACTTGTCTTCGTGGTGAATTTCCGGCTCAGCCGTATTGTAGCGGGCGATCCAGAAATGATAGTCCTGGAAGTGGCCCTGCAGCCAGCGGCGGTAATAGTTTTGATTAGTATAGATGATCGGTTTTACACCGTAATGCTGTGTAACCGCTTCCAGCCAGATGTGCATATTGCGGCGCAACTCTTCTCCCGAAGTATGTTTTTCAATCACCTCTACATCTAGTACAGGGGGCATATCGCCGGGTTCAAGCTGAACGGTATTGATAAAAAGATCGATCTGGCCTTGTACCGGTGCGGCAGGTATAAAAAAATGATAGGCGCCGCGCTTGATGCCCACACGCTTCGTCTCCTCCCAGTTGCGGCCAAAGTAGGGGTCCAGCCGGTAATCGTCCTGCGTAGCTTTTACAAATGCGAAAGTGACATCTGCTCCCTTTACCTGATCCCAGTCCACCTCTTTCTGCCACTTCGACACATCCACTCCTTTCAGGCTGGAGGACGTGATCAAAGTGGTTTTGGTGGCAGCGCTTTTACTGCTGGCTGAAGTTGGATCATTATTTGCACTTTCGGACTTCTCGGTGGACATGCCGGCAAGCCATACGAACAGAAAAATACTGGAATAAGCCAGTTTCTGAACGGCCAGGTAAAGTAAAGGAAACATCATGTAAAGGCTAAAAGATTGGAACTCCAAACTAAATAGAAGATGCCAGATAAACAATGTTTTACCGAAAATATAATTTTAACTGAATTGAAGATTTTGAATATTGCCCTGCTGCGGTATTTCAGAAAATACGCAACCAGATAACTTTGCAGCAAGGACTTATACCCTGATTGCAGGATGGGTCTTTAATGCTTAACTTTAAGCCGATGATATTAAGAGCAGAACATCTATTTAAGAAATACAAGTCGCGCATGGTCGTAAACGACGTGAGCGTGGAGGTGAACCAGGGCGAGATCGTGGGATTGCTGGGGCCGAACGGTGCCGGAAAGACCACGTCCTTCTATATGATCGTGGGGCTGGTGAAGCCCAACAGTGGCAGGATATTCCTGGACGAAGAGGACATAACGGACCTGCCCATGTACCAGCGGGCAAAGCGCGGGGTGGGGTACCTGGCCCAGGAAGCGTCGGTGTTCAGGCAACTGACGGTGGAGGAAAATATCCTAGCTCCCCTGGAAATGACCAACCGACCCAAGAAGGAGCAACTGGAGAAAGTGGAGCAGCTGCTGGAGGAGTTTTCGCTGACGCATGTGCGCAAGAACAAAGGCATTGTGCTGTCAGGGGGGGAGCGCCGCCGGACGGAGATCGCCCGCGCCCTGGCCGTTGACCCCAAATTTGTGCTGCTCGATGAGCCTTTTGCCGGGGTAGACCCCATCGCCGTGGAGGAGATTCAGAGCATCGTCGCCAAGCTCAAGAGCAAGAACATCGGCATCCTGATCACCGACCACAACGTAAACGAAACGCTTTCCATTACCGACCGGGCCTACCTGCTGTTCGAGGGTAAGATCCTGAAGTCAGGCACCGCCGAAGAACTGGCCGCCGACGAACAAGTCCGCCGCGTATACCTGGGCAAGCACTTTGAGCTGAAGAGGAAGATTTAGGTTAAATTGTTAAATGGTTATATTGTTGTTTAAGTTAAGATGGAAGAGAAAAAGTATCTTAAATTAAACGACCTTGAAGCTTATAGAATAAGCTTTTCCCTGAGTAATAAAGTTTGGGAAATAGTATTGAATTGGAACAATCTTGCTCAGCATACAGTAGGGCAACAGTATATTACGGCTACAGATAGTATATCAGCAAATCTTGCTGAAGGGTTTGGCCGGTATGGCAAAAAAGATAAAATCAAGTTTTATCGGTATGCACAAGGGTCGATGTATGAAGCGTTTGATTGGAATGAGAAGGCTAGAATGCGAAAGTTGATCACAGAAGACCAATACCAGTATGTACTTGGCGAATTGAAAAAGCTTCCTAAAGCAATCAATAGCCTCATCAAGTACACGAACAACAATTTAACCATTTAACAATTAAGCCATCCAGCATTGGAAATATTCAATTCAATCGTGACGTGGGTGATGAAGAAGCGGATCCACCAGATAGATCTGTTTCGGAAGTATCCCCATGATGTGCAGGAGGAGCTGTTTCAGAACCTGATCAGCACGGCCAAGGGGACCGAGTTCGGGAAGAAATATGGCTATAGTGATATCCGGTCGGTAGAACAGTTTCAGGAGCGGGTGCCTGTTTCTGCTTACGAAGACCTATACCCCTACATTGAACGCGTGATGAAGGGCGAGCAGAACATTCTCTGGCCAAGCAAGATTGAGTGGTTTGCCAAATCATCGGGTACCACCAATGCCCGCAGCAAATTTATACCGGTTAGTCCAGAGTCGCTGGAAGGCTGCCACTACAAAGGCGGTAAGGACATGCTCTCCATCTACGTGAACAATTACCCGGAAACGAAGCTTTTTTCCGGCAAGGGCCTCTCGATCGGGGGAAGCCACCACCCCAATGAATTCAATTCCAAGACCTCCTGCGGCGACGTGTCGGCTGTGATCATGCAGAACCTGCCGATCTGGGCAGAAGCCATGCGCACACCTCCGCTCAAGGTCGCCCTGATGGATAAGTGGGAGGAGAAGATCGAGAAGATGGTGGAACTGACGGTACAGGAAAACGTCACCAGCATGTCGGGTGTACCTACCTGGACCTACGTGCTCCTGAAGCGCATACTGGAAGTAACCGGCAAAAAAGACATTACAGAGGTATGGCCTAACCTGGAGCTCTTCACGCACGGTGCGGTGGCTTTCGGCCCTTACCGGCAGCTTTTCAAGGAGATCATCCCGTCCGATAAAATGAATTACCTGGAGGTATACAATGCCTCGGAGGGTTTCTTTGGCATACAGGACCAGCGCGATACCCAGGACGAAATGTTGCTTATGCTGGACTATGGTGTCTACTATGAGTTCATCCCAATGGACCAACTCGAGGAGGAGTACCCGAAGGTGCTGAAACTCGACCAGGTAGAGGTGGGGAAAAACTATGCGATTCTGATTTCGACCAATGCCGGTTTGTGGCGCTACAAGATCGGTGATACGGTACGTTTTACCAGCATCGGCCCTTATCGTATCAAAATATCGGGGCGTACCAAACACTTTATGAATGCGTTTGGCGAAGAGGTGATCGTGGAGAATGCAGAGGTAGCCATCATCAAAGCCTGTGAGGCGACAGGAGCCATCATCTCTAACTTTACAGCTGCCCCGGTGTATATGGAAAGCGGCAAGCGTGGCGGTCATGAGTGGCTGATCGAGTTTGAGCAGGAACCCGACAACCTGCTGCAGTTCACGCAGGTGCTGGATAACACGCTGCGGGAGATCAACTCGGACTACGATGCCAAGAGGCAGAATGACATTGCCCTGCAGGAACCCATCGTGTATGCTGCCCCAAAGGGTACTTTTATGAGCTGGCTCAGCCACAAAGGCAAACTGGGAGGTCAGCACAAAGTCCCCCGTCTCAGCAACACCCGCGAATACCTGGAGGAGATCCTGCAGGTGAGCGGGATAGGAGTGAAGAGTTAAATCAATTTGCCATTTCGAGTGCAACGAGAAATCTGGGTTATTGTGTAGTCCCGTACAATATTCCAGATTTCTCACTTTGTTCGAAATGACAACAAAAATGCCCCGCAGGTATAAGCTGCCGGGCTTTTTTGTTACAGAGCTATACCTCAGGTATAGCTTTTAGCTATAGGACGGTGTTGCGCACTTGGTAAATAGAAAGATAGAGCAGCTATACCTGTTCAGCTTACACCATTAATCATTCCGCATTCTCAATTCCTCCTGAGCAAATCCTTATTCTAAAAAGCTGCTTAACATGCCGCCTTCTTTGTTCGCGTTCTGGCCGCGTGGCATGAGTGCTTCGATCAGCTTTTTCACCGGCATGGATTGCAGCCATACCTTGCCCGAACCGCGCAGCGTCGCCAGAAACAACCCCTCACCACCAAAAACCATTGACTTCAGGCCACCTGCCTGCTGTACGCTAAAATCTATACCATCTTCGAAGGCGACGACACAGCCGGTGTCTACACGGAGTGTTTCATTGTTGAGCTGCTTTTCTACGATCGTGCCTCCCGCATGCAGGAAAGCCATGCCATCACCCGTGAGTCGCTGCAGGATAAAGCCTTCACCGCCGAATAGGCCGGAGCCGAGTTTCTGGTTGAAATGCATGGCCAGCTTCGTGCCTAAGGCCGCAGCCAGGAACGCATCTTTCTGCGCAATGAGTGTGTTGCCGCGGAGTTGCTGCAGGTCGAGGGGCAAAATGGTGCCCGGGTAAGGCGCAGAGAAAGCCACACGACTCTTGCTATGTCCACGGTGTGTGAAGTGCGTCATGAACAGCGATTCGCCTGTGATGAGGCGGCTGCCGGCAGATACGAGTTTGCCAAAAAAGCCCTGGCTGGGATTGGAGCCATCCCCCATTTTGGCTTCGAAGGTAATGCCCTCCTCCATGTATACCATCGCGCCAGCTTCGGCTATGACAGTTTCATTGGGGTCAAGCTCAATTTCCAGCACCTGGATATCGTTGCCAAAGATCTTGTAATCTATTTCGTGTGCATTTCTCATAGTTCTGAAGGTTTGGTTTAGACTACGAATATAATTAATTTATCTAGTCGTCTTCCTCATCCTCCGCCTTTTTCCGGGCGCGGGGCAAGTCTTTGTCGTCTTCCTCATCCGATACCGAGCTGGTACCCCGTACAAAGTCCTCGTCCGTTTCTTCTACTTCTTCGCCCTCTTCCACATGATACTCTTCTTCCTCCTTTTTGGCCTTTTCCGCTGCATCCCGCTTCACCAGCTTCTTGTCCTCCACGTTCTTGTTCAGAAACTCGTTTATCTGGTCTATGGAATAGTTTGATTTGATCTCGCCTTGTTGGTTGACCTTTATTTCGAAGCCTTCCAGGTCTTTGTGTACCCGGGTCTTTTTCTTGCTTTTGTTCTCTTTCTTATTCTTAGCCATAGTTGATGGTCTTGGTTATCCTTTCTGAATTATAAGGCGAAACAGATAAATAGTTACAGCAAGGGACAGATGCAGGAGGTATAAACGAGAAAAGGCCAACCTGTAAGGGTCAGCCTTTTCCTTATTTATTCAATTCATTAAGCTTCCGTGTACTGGTTCAGCTTGCTGATGGCAGCGTCTATCCGGCTCTCCGTTTCTTCACGGCCAATGACTTCAATGATGTGCATCAGGTCAGGGCCGGCTTCGGCACCGGTCACAGCCAGGCGAAGCGCCTGCAGTACCTGTCCGATCTTCATGCCGTGGCGCTCCAGTATGTTGACCAGCAGGTCTTTTACCGCATCTGCGTTGAAGCTCTCCAGCGTTGTCAGTTCGTTTCTGAAATCGCTGAAAACCGCCACGGTCTGGCTATTCCATTTCTTGGCAGCTACTTTCTCGTTGTACTCGGTAGGAGCCACGAAGAAGTAAGCCGCTTCGCGCCAGAATTCCTGCGGGAAGCTTACGCGCTCCTTCATCAGGCCGGCGATCTTTTCTGCTTTCTCAGGCGAACAGGCAATGTTGTGCTCTTCCAGCGCCTTGAGCAGGAAACCTGCCAGCTCGGCATCGGGTTTGGCACGCAGGTATTGTTCGTTGAACCAACGGGCTTTCTGTATGTCGAAGCGCGTGCCGGACTTGCCGATACGCTCGATCGTAAACTCTTCAATCAGCTCCTCCATCGAGAAGATCTCCTGCTGCGTACCCGGGTTCCAACCCAGGAAGGCCAGGAAGTTCACAAAGGCTTCGGGCAAATAGCCCGCCTCGCGGTAGCCGGAGGATACTTCGCTTGTGAACGGATCGACCCAGCGCAGCGGGAATACCGGGAAGCCCAGCTTATCGCCGTCGCGCTTGCTCAGCTTGCCATTGCCATCGGGCTTGAGGAGCAGGGGCAGGTGAGCGAACTGGGGCATGGTGTTCTCCCAGCCCAGGTAGCGGTATAGCAGCACGTGCAGCGGCGCCGATGGCAACCACTCTTCCCCCCGGATCACGTGCGTGATCTCCATCAGGTGGTCGTCTACAATATTGGCCAGGTGGTAGGTCGGCATACCATCCGATTTCATCAGCACTTTATCATCTATGGCAGAAGAATGCACCATGACCCAGCCACGGATGAGGTCTTTGAGACGCACTTCCTCTTTGCGGGGTACCTTGAGACGAATCACGTAAGGCTCTCCGCTTTCCAGGCGGCGCTTTACTTCATCCTCCGGCAGGGTAAGCGAGTTCTTCATGGTAGCGCGCGTAATCGCGTTGTACTGCGGCGTGGCTACTTTGGCTGCCTTCAGGCGTTCGCGCATTTCATCCAGCTCCTCGGCCGTATCAAAGGCATAGTAGGCATGGCCGCTCTCGATGAGTTGCATGGCATACTGCATGTACATGGGCTTGCGCTCCGACTGGCGGTAAGGGGCATAGGGGCCGCCGTGCCACGGGCTCTCGTCCAGCTCAATGCCGCACCACTCCAGCGACTCACGGATGTAATCTTCGGCACCCGGTACAAAACGGTTCTGGTCTGTATCCTCGATGCGCAGGATCATCTTGCCACCCGTTTTGCGGGCCAGCAAAAAATTGTAAAGGGCCGTGCGAACACCGCCGATATGGAGAGGCCCTGTCGGGCTTGGGGCAAAGCGTACTCTAACTTCTCTTTCCATGTATGGTTATTTCAAAAAGGCATTGCTGATTATGCCACAAAGGTACAAAATAAATTTTCGTTTCGGTACCTTGTCAGCAGATGTAGCCTTATACGCGGATTGGCTAAGCTTCCATCGCCCGATAGGTGCCCGTATACACATAACCCGTAATTCCCGTATCAGTTTATGTATATGCTAAGCCCTCTTATATGTTCCTGAAGCCGCTTCACAAAATCTGGTGTCTGCTCAAGGAGACATGGCTGGAATTTTTAGACAACAACTCTTTTCAGAAAGGAGCGGCACTGGCCTATTATACCATTTTTGCCCTGCCTCCCATTCTGATCATTATCATCAACGCAACGGGCTACTTCTTTGGGGAGAAGGCGGTATCGGGCGAGATCTACTACCAGATCAAGGAACTGATCGGCTCAGAGGGCGCCTTTGCCGTGCAGCGCATGGTGGAGAACATCAGCCAGATCACGGGGTTGAACTTTGCTACTATTTTAGGTATAGCGACCTTGTTTGTGGCCGCTACGGGCGTGTTTGTGTCGCTGCAGGATTCGCTCAACGAGGTATGGTACGTGCGGCCGGCGCCCAGACACGGCTACCTGAAGCTGCTGCTGGACCGTTTCCTTTCTTTCGGGATGATTCTGGCCATTGCTGTTCTGGTCATCGTCTCGCTGCTGGCCAATACCATTCTGGTCGCTGTGGGAGACTTTCTTTCAGCCCGTTTTTCGGGTTGGGTGGTCTATGTCCTCTATGTAGCCAACCTGTTGTCCGGCTTCGTCATCATGGCCTTTATGTTTGCCTGCATCTACCGGTTTTTGCCCGATGCCAAGATCAGGTGGCGCGATGTATCGGTCGGAGCGCTGGTTACGGCTGCTTTATTTATCATAGGCAGGGAGATCATCGGCTTATACCTCGGGACAAGCGATATCGGCTCGATCTATGGTGCGGCCGGCTCCGTGATCGTGATTCTGCTGTGGGTGTTCTATACCTCCCAGATCATCTTTTTCGGGGCCGTTTTTACGTTCGTTTACTCCCGCAAGTATGGCTTCAATATTTATCCGGCAGAGTATGCGGTCAGGTTTGTGCGGCAGGAGATAGAGGTGGGGCACACCGCCGTGAACGCAGAGCCGGGCAAGTTTACCAAAGACATCTACGGAGAAGAGGAAGCCAAAGAGGCGGAGCCGGAGGAGAACCTGTCGGCCGGGGAGAATATCTGAGGAGCTATACCTGCAGGGGACTAACCGGATCGGCAAATTGTCCACCCGCATGCCAGGAAGATTCTGGATGCTTCCTGGTATGCGGATGGACACAAGAACCCAAGCGGAGGGTATTATACCCCTAACGCCGCAATACAGGAAATCTCCACGTTCACATCTTTTGGCAGGCGGCTTACCTCTACTGTCTCGCGGGCAGGCGGGTTGGCGGTGAAATAGCTGCCGTATACCTCGTTTATTTTACCGAAGTTGCTGAGGTCTTTCACGAAGATGGAGCACTTGAGCACATTGTCGAAGCCCATACCTGCTTCTTGCAGTATAGCAAACAGGTTCTTCATAACCTGGTGTGTTTCCTCCTCGATTGTGCCACTCACCAGCTCGCCACTTTGTGGGTCCAGTGGGATTTGTCCTGAAACATACATGGTGCCGTTGTGAAGCGTCGCCTGGCTATAGGGCCCTATAGCGGCTGGTGCATTGGACGAGTTGATGATGCTATGTGTCATAGTCTGATTAGTTTTAATGTGTATCTTTACCATCAAAAGTACAGAATTATGCACATACTTGTTTTGTCGGATGTTGAAATGGCTGCCGAGTTCAGGCAGAAGTTTCCGCAAGGGAGCAATGGCAACACGTATACTTTTCTGCAGAGCCACAACCTGACGGATGACCAGGTGCGGCCTTCCGATATCGTGTTTGATTTTATGCTGCACCAAGAGCCCGAGCGCCTGAGCTATTATGCTCCGGAGCAGGTGGTCTTTTGCCACGCGGTCACCAGGCAACTAGCAGCGCTGGTGCGGGAATCAGGGCAGACAAACGGTTGCACCCTGTTTGGCTTCAATGGCTTGCCTACCTTGTTTGACCGTCCTTTGCTGGAAGTGAGCCTGCTGCATCAGGGCGAAGAAGAAAAATTGCAAAGCATCTGTACCAAACTGGGCACAGAATACCAGCTGGTAGACGACCGGGTAGGTATGGTAACCCCGCGTATCCTGTGCATGATCATCAACGAAGCCTGCTATACCTTACAGGAAGGCACAGCCTCCATCGCCGACATTGACCTTGGGATGAAACTGGGCACCAATTATCCGAAAGGCCCTTTTGAATGGGCCAACGCGATAGGTATAGTAAACGTGTACAACGTGCTGGAGGCGGTATACGAAGATACCAAAGAAGAGCGCTACAAGATCTGCCCGTTGCTGCGGACAAAGTATCTGAAGAGAGAAACGTTTCAGGTATAGCGCTATACCTTGTAAAATAAAAAGGGGAAGCCAATCAGCTTCCCCTTTTTATTTCTATACCTGTCAAAGGCACTTATTCCACGGTCACTGACTTGGCCAGGTTTCGTGGCTGGTCTACGTTGCAGCCACGCATCACAGCAATGTGGTACGACAACAGCTGCAGCGGGATGACCGACAACAGCGGCATCAGGTGCTCGCTGGTCTCCGGAATCTCGATCACGTAGTCGGCCATGGCCGGGATCGTGGTGTCGCCTGCGGTTACAATGGCAATAATTCTGCCTTTGCGCGCTTTCACCTCCTGTATGTTCGACACGATTTTCTCGTATGAGCTGTCTTTGGTAGCGATGACCACCACCGGCATCTGCGCATCGATCAGGGCAATAGGGCCGTGCTTCATTTCAGCAGCCGGGTAGCCTTCTGCGTGTATGTAAGAGATCTCCTTCAGCTTCAGTGCGCCTTCCAGGGCCACCGGGAAGTTATAGCCGCGGCCCAGGTATAGGAAGTTTGTGGCGTCCTTGAACGTAGCCGAGATCTCCTGGATCTGCGGATCCAGTTTCAACGCCTCTTCTACTTTGGTAGGGATGCTTTCCAGTTCCACCATCAGCTGGTGCAGCTTCGTGGTTTCCAGGGTGCCACGCTTGCTGCCGATGATCATGGCGATGAGCGAAAGCACCGTCACCTGCGCGGTGAAGGCTTTGGTACTGGCAACCCCGATCTCAGGACCCGCGTGCGTATAAGCGCCCGCGTCCGTGGCTCGGGCAATGGAAGAACCCACCACGTTGCAGATACCGAAAATGGTAGCGCCTTTGGACTTGGCCAGTTCGATAGCCGCCAGTGTGTCGGCAGTTTCACCGGATTGGGAGATGGCAATAACAATATCTCTTTCGCTGATGATCGGATTACGGTAACGGAATTCAGAGGCGTACTCCACTTCAACAGGTATGCGGGCCAGGTCCTCGAGCAGATACTCGGCTACCAGGCCGGCATGCCAGGAAGTACCGCAGGCCACGATGATGATCCGGTCCGCATTCACGAATTTGTTTTCAAACTCACGTATACCGCCCATCATCAGGTGGTCGCTTTCTGCGATCATGCGGCCGCGCATGCTGTCCAGGATAGAGCGTGGCTGCTCAAATATCTCTTTCAGCATGAAGTGTTCGTAGCCCCCTTTCTCGATTGACTCCAGGGCCATTTCGAGGCGGTGCACGTAAGGTGTCTGCACCACGTCTTCTTTGGTACGGATCTCCAGCTGGCCGTCCCGGATCACCACCAGCTCGTAGTCGTTGACATAGACTACTTCGTTCGTGTATTCGATGATAGGCGTCGCGTCTGAGGCCAGAAAATATTCGCCTTCGCCGATACCAACTACCAGCGGGCTGCCTTTACGGGCGGCGATCAGCTGGTTCTGATCATCTTTCGACAAAACAACGATGGCATAGGCGCCCACTACTTCATGCAAGGCCAGGCGAACTGCTTCTGCCAGGGTGCACTTGCTGTTCACCTGTATATCCTCGATCAGGTTGATGAATACTTCTGAGTCTGTTTCAGACTGGAAAGTATGGCCTTTTTCCTGTAGAAGTGTTTTAAGGGCTGCGTAGTTTTCGATGATCCCATTATGGATGATCGCAATGTTTCTGGAGCTGGAATAATGCGGGTGAGCATTCACATCGTTTGGCTCGCCATGGGTTGCCCAACGGGTATGACCCATGCCGATGTGGCCATGTACATCTTTGTCTGCGATGAAGGCTTCAAGGTCGCTTACCTTGCCCTTCCTTTTGTATACGCTTAAATCTCCGTTCATCAGTGCTACGCCTGCGCTGTCATAGCCTCTGTACTCAAGTCGTTTCAAGCCTTTCAAAATAATAGGGCAAGCATCTCTATGCCCTACGTATGCTACAATTCCACACATAAATTTAAGGTTACATTATAAAAAATAAAGGTACCCGCAAAGGTACCTTTTTCTTGAGAATGTATAAAATTTCTAATATGAAATTTCTAATTAAGTTTTGAGTAATAGAGCAGTAGCTTAACGGGTTTGGCACCACTGTTTGTAATAATAGCGCGGTAAGGGTTCACCTGCGGGCTGATCGTAAACAGCTGTTGATTTTGTGTAACTACCGCTGCACCCAGCAACAGCCCGTTGTTGGATTTTTCGCCCAGCATGATGGCCTGCAGGTAAGAGGTAACGTTGAGGCTGTACTGGCCTCTGGTTTTGTCATATACAAGAGAGGCCGGCCGGCCGGTTGCATTAGCCGAAGCACCGTCCTGCTGTACAGCGCGCTGCGTTCCAGTGGCATCTCTCAGGATGCGGTTTGTGCTATTGGCCTCATACAGTACCATCTGAGGCGGGACAGGCAGGTTGTTGTCTGTCGAAGCGCTCTTCACAGGCAGGAGTAGCTCTGCACGGTTAATGATCACCTCGCCATGCAGGGCCTTCAGGGCTTCCAGTCCGGGGAACGTTAGCTTTGTGAGCAACTGTGTACCGGCCTGCACATACGAGTCGCCTCCTGTACTGGAGGATGGGATGAAGCTGCCATTGGCCTGGAGGCCTTCCAGGGCTGTACCCGTGCGATCAGTCGTTAGCTGGCTGAAGTATCCGCCTGAGCCGAGAATAAAGGCATGCGTCTTCTTGGTACCGTCTCCCGCTGTATAATGCAGGGTTAGGGCAGAGCTGGTTGAATTCAGGTTAAAGCCGACGAGGCTGCCGTTGGTGTCTTCTGCTACTAGAAGCGCCAGGCCTTTGAAGAAATTAACAAAGCTGCTCTGGTTGCTGAACGTAGACTGCCCGGATTGGGCTACAAACTGGCTGGCCAGTTCAGGACTCAGTTTAACCCGCAACAGTTTCGTTCGTTTGGTTTTCGTGCCATTCACATCCACCACCTCGATCATGGGCTTAAAAGCGGCGGTGCCAACGGGAGCTGGCTCGTAGCTAAGCTGCGAATTGGTAAAGTAAGAAGCCTTTTCATCGAAAGCTCCGGTCAGACGGTGCACCTGCACCTGCATCGCGGCCAGCGTATCCGCATACTTAAAGCCGTAGTCCAGTGTCAGCACCAGCGAGTCGGCCTTGGCATTGTTGCCAAAGGTGACATTGGTGCCACCCAGCCCTACTTCCGTAAACGCAGTGGCACGGGTACGACCAAGTACAGGATCGGCATACTGGCCCACCACGGCCGAAGCCATCCGGTAGGACAAAATAGAGTCCCCCTGGAATACGGTTCCGGTCTGGATTGTGAGGGTGTCCGTAAATTCGGTGCCAATCAGGTTCTCGTCCTGAAGGTCGAGGCCAATGTCTTTGGGGTCTTCGCAGGCTGCAAGGGCGGCAATTGAAAAGAAGAAAAGGAAGAATCTTCTAACGGCTGAGTTCATTATATAAGTTGAAGTATGAATCACACAGGTTGTCGTCGGCACTGATGGTATTGATAGATTTGTTGGTTCCTACAAACTCGTTGAACAGCTCGTTGATGTTTTCGCTGAAGTTCTCATTTGTCTTGATCACAGAATCCGCATACTCCATACCAATCTTGATAAAGCTGTCCAGGTCAGAAGACTGCAGATGCGTCAGCATGCTGTCATCAATATCAAGCATTTTTACTTTCTCCAGCAAGTCGCTGTCAAATTTGTGTTTGTACTCGTGGTTGTAAACCGTAAAGATAGACTTTGCATCTTTAAAGATAGGGTCTTTCTTATAGGTTGTTTTCATGTACATGGGGATGAGTCCCGTCATCCAGTCATTGCAATGCACGATATCCGGCTGCCAGCCAAGTTTTTTTACGGTCTCCAGTACACCCTTGCAGAAAAAGATAGCCCGTTCGTCGTTGTCCTGGTGAAAGTTATTGTTTTTGTCAACGAAAACGGACTTTCGGTGAAAATAGTCTTCGTTGTCGATAAAATATACCTGCAGCTTGGCGTTCGGAATAGAGGCGACCTTGATTACCAGTGGTTTCTCGTCATCGCCTACAGCTATGTTGATGCCGGAAAGGCGGACAACTTCATGCAAACGGTTCTTGCGCTCGTTTATTATGCCAAACTTTGGAACAAAGATCCTGATCTCCATACCCCGCTCTTGCATTCCCTGTGGCAAGGTATTAAGAAATTCTGCTACTTTAGTGGTTTGTAAGAAAGGAAGGATCTCAGTGGCGGCGTATAGGATTCGCAATTTAGACATGGGTATGAGGTTAAAAAATTATAAGCAAGAGTAATGGGACGTGCAAAATTAGCATTTTTTATTCTAATTTTCAATTTAATCTTCTATAACCTACTTTTGTCGGCTTTTAAGAATTGCACAATTAAGACCTACTAACATGGAAGTTATAGAGCAAGTTGCCTCTCTCCGGGCGATCGTTCACGCCCTGCGCTGCAGTGGCAAGCGCATCGGCTTTGTGCCCACGATGGGCGCCCTGCACGAGGGACACCTGCAGCTGCTGCGCACATCGGCCCGCGAGAATGATGTCACGATCTGCAGTATTTTCGTGAACCCAACGCAATTCAACAACGCCTCCGATTATCGGTTATACCCCCGTACACTGGAGCAGGACACCAGTCTGCTGCAAACGATAGGCTGCGACTACGTGTTTGCTCCGACGGCAGAGGAGGTATATCCAAAACAGACGCTGCTGACGTTTAGTTTCGGAGCGCTGGAAACGGTAATGGAAGGCGCTCAACGGCCGGGGCATTTCAATGGCGTAGCTATTGTTGTGGCCAAGCTCTTTAACATCGTGCAGCCTCACAAAGCCTACTTCGGGCAGAAGGACCTACAGCAGGTAGCCGTGGTCCGGCAACTGGTGCAGACACTGAGCTTTGACCTGGAGGTGGTGTGTATGCCGACAGTGCGCGAAGAAAGCGGCCTGGCCATGTCGTCGCGCAACAAGCGGCTCAACGACGTGCAGCGCGGGCTGGCCACGCAGCTCTACAAAGTCCTGCAACTCGCCAGGCGGGACCTGAAGCAAAAGCCGGTCCCGACGATCAAGCATGAAGTGGCCCACTATCTGCAGCAGGTAGAGGAGCTGGAGCTGGAGTACTTCGAGGTTGCCGATCCGCTGACGCTGCAGCCGGTGGCGGATGTGAGCAGCAGCGAGGAAGTGGCCCTTTGTATTGCGGCCTTTGTAGGCGGGGTGCGGCTGATCGACAACATACTGGTGAATCTAAAAGAAGTATAAGTTGTTTAAGCTTGTAATAACGGTGCTGGCTGTATCGGTTTCTGTGTAGAACGATGGTAGCTAATCTGCAGCTTATTACATAACTTTGCGGCTTATTACAAAAATAAACCATGTATATTGAGGTTTTAAAATCCAAAATCCACCGCTGCCGGGTAACACAGGCCGAGCTACATTATGTAGGAAGCATCACCATTGACGAAGACCTGATGGATGCGGCTAATGTGCTGGAGAACGAGAAGGTGCAGATCGTTAACATCAACAACGGAGAGCGTTTCGAAACTTATGTGATCAAGGGCGAACGCGGTACCGGTACGGTCTGCCTCAACGGCCCTGCCGCCCGCAAAGTGCAGGTAGGCGATATTGTGATCGTTATCTCGTATTGCTCGATCAAGTTCGAAGACGCCAAGAACCACAAACCAACGCTTGTATTCCCGGATCAACATAACCGCCTGGTGTAACGCCACTGCATGAGAAAACTGCTCTCTATTCTGAAGTATAGTCTGCTTCTGGGCTTGTCCGCATTTCTGATGTGGTATGCACTGAAAGAACTCGACTTCGAAAAATTGTGGGCAGAGCTGCACAACATCAGCTATGGCTGGCTGGTTGTGTCGCTGCTGATGGGCGTGGCGGCTTACCTGAGCCGGGCCTACCGGTGGTATATGCAGATCCGGCCTACCGGCTATACCCCTTCCTTCAAAAATACTTACAATGCCATGATGGTGGGCTACCTGGCCAACCTGGTGCTACCGCGTATGGGCGAGGTGGTGCGCTGCAGCATGTTGCGCCGCACCGACGGTATACCTGTCAACAAGGCTTTCGGTACGGTCATCGCCGAGCGCATCATCGACATGGTGATGTTGCTCGTTTTTCTGGGGCTTGCCTTCCTGCTGGAGTTCGGCCGGCTGCGCGAGTTTTTGTTCGGCCTTTTCTCCGACAAATACCAGAGCCTGGAGCAGAGTTTTGGCTCGATCTACCTGCTCGGCATTATCGTCATGGCGGTGGCTGCTGTGTTTCTGATACTCGGCCTGCTATACCTGAACAAACTGCGGGAGAATACTTATTTCAGAAAGGCAGTGGTCTTTGTGAAAGGTATGCTGCAAGGGATATTCAGTATCTCCAAGGTCGAAAACCAGGGCGCCTTCTGGGGACATACCGTCTTTGTATGGGTCATGTACTATGGCATGAGCCTGGTTGTGTTTTATGCCATACCGGCTACAGCGGGCCTCTCGCCGGTGGCGGGGTTGTCGGTGCTGGTGATTGGCAGCCTGGGTATGGCGGCACCGGTGCAGGGGGGCGTAGGCGTATACCACCTGGCAGTGCAGACCACCCTTCTATTATATGGTGTGCCCAAAGAAGCAGGTATGGCTTACGCGCTGGTCGCCCATACCTCGCAAACACTTTTGGTGGTTTTGATGGGAGTGCTTAGTTTTATGGCAAGCATGTTGCAGCGCACAGGTGCTGCAGAACAGGTGGCAGAAGCTAACACACACGTTCATGAGATCAGAAGATAAGATATTTACCCTTTCCCAACTGCAGCAGCAGCTGCAAACCTGGCGCAGCCAGGGACAAAAGATAGTTTTCACCAACGGTTGCTTCGATCTGTTGCACCTGGGCCACGTGGACTACCTCGAAAAATCACGACAACTTGGCGATAAACTGGTGCTCGGTCTGAATACAGATGCGTCAATAAGTCGCATCAAAGGCCCGAGTCGCCCGCTTCAGGACGAAAAGTCGCGTGCGCGCGTTATGGCATCTTTATTGTTTGTAGATGCCGTAGTATTGTTTGATGAGGATACGCCGCTGGAACTCATCCGGGCAGTGCAGCCGGATATACTGGTGAAAGGCGATGATTATACCATCGAAAATATTGTGGGGCAGGATGTCGTTACACAACGGGGAGGCGAAGTAAAAACCGTGCCGCTTGTAAAAGGCTACTCCACCACCAACATTGTTAAAAAGATAGAGAATCAACACAATTCATAAACGATAGATTAAGACTATGCTTGGAATATATTTTATTGGTATCCTCTTCATGGGGATAAGTATGTGGGTGAGCTGGCGCTTAAAAAGCAAGTTCAAGAAATACTCTGAAGTTCCGTTGCAGTCGGGTCATACAGGCCGTGAGATCGCCGAGATGATGCTGGCCGACAACGGTATATATGATGTAAAAGTGATCTCGGTAGCAGGAAGGCTGACGGACCATTACAACCCGGCCGATAAAACCGTGAACCTGAGTGAATATGTATACGAAGCACGCAGTGCGGCTGCGGCTGCCGTTGCGGCACACGAATGCGGCCACGCCGTGCAGCACGCCAAGGCATATGGTTTCCTTAAGTTCCGTTCGGCCATGGTACCGGCGTTGAGTATTGCCTCGCGCTATATGCAGTGGATCATCCTGATCGGTATCCTTATGCTGCAGACAACGCCGCTTCCTTTAACCATCGGGGTGGCACTGTTTGGCCTGACGACCATCTTCAGCTTTGTAACACTGCCTGTAGAGTTTGATGCCAGCAAGCGTGCGCTGGCCTGGATCAGCACCAACAACATCGTAACGCCACAGGAGCTGACCATGTCCAAAGACGCTTTGAAATGGGCGGCCCTCACGTACGTGGTAGCGGCGCTGGGTTCTTTGGCTACACTCTTGTACTATGTCTCACTGCTGATGGGCCGTCGTGAGTAAGGTCAAATTGAATCAAATCTGCCTATAAGTATAGCGCCACCTGTTCTGTAAGAGCGGGTGGCGCTATTTTTATGTAGCAAAACCGTATAAATTAGTAAAGATACCAGATGCGCTTGTTGCCTAACAAATATTAGTTAGGTAGGTTATATTATACTGCCGGATTTCATATTTTTGTACTTTAATATCATTTAATCACATTCTTTTAGATATAGAAGCATGAATTTTCAACTAACAGAAGAACACTTGGCAGTACAGGCTGCCGCCCGAGAGTTTGCACAGACCGAGCTGCTGCCAGGCGTGATAGAGCGCGATGAGCACCAGAAGTTCCCGGCAGAGCAGATCAAGAAGATGGGAGAGTTGGGGTTTTTGGGGATGATGGTGGATCCGAAGTACAACGGGGGCGGCATGGATACCATTTCGTATGTACTGGCCATGGAAGAGATCTCTAAAATAGATGCTTCCGCTTCTGTAGTAATGTCAGTGAACAACTCGCTCGTGTGCTGGGGGCTGGAGAAGTATGGCAACGAGGAGCAAAAGCAGAAATACCTCACACGCCTGGCAACAGGCGAGATCATCGGGGCCTTCTGCCTTTCGGAGCCGGAAGCGGGTTCTGACGCTACCTCGCAACGCACCACGGCCGAAGACAAAGGAGATTACTACCTGCTGAACGGCACCAAGAACTGGATCACAAACGGTAGCTCGGCATCCGTATACCTGGTGATCGCGCAGACGGACCCTGAGAAAAAGCACCGGGGCATCAACGCTTTCATCGTGGAGCGTGGCATGGAAGGCTTCGAAATAGGACCAAAAGAGAATAAATTAGGAATACGCGGTTCTGATACGCACTCTTTAATGTTTACTGACGTAAAAGTACCTAAGGAAAACCGCATAGGTGAAGATGGCTTCGGCTTTAAGTTTGCCATGTCTACCCTGGCCGGCGGCCGTATCGGTATCGCGTCTCAGGCGCTGGGTATCGCTTCCGGTGCTTACGAGCTGGCAGTGAAGTATTCCAAAGAGCGCAAAGCATTTGGTGTGGAGATCTCAAAGCACCAGGCTATACAGTTTAAACTGGCTGATATGGCAACGAATATAGAGGCTGCACGTCTCCTGTGCCTTCAGGCCGCCTATGATAAAGACACACACCAGGACTATGGTATGTCAGGTGCTATGGCGAAACTTTTTGCCTCCAAAGTAGCCATGGATACCACGGTAGAAGCAGTGCAAGTACACGGTGGATATGGATTCGTCAAAGAGTACCATGTAGAGCGTTTGATGCGTGATGCCAAAATTACACAAATTTATGAAGGCACTTCTGAGATTCAGAAAATAGTAATTTCAAGAGAATTGTTAAAGTAATTTGGCACTTAAAAGCCTGATCCTATGTTGTTTAGGTTGAAGATATGGTTTTTCGAATTAAAATTAAATATTTAAAATATTTTGAATTTTATGAAGATTAACCTTAGCTTTAGGCCAAAATTAAAGGGTTTATAGTATAAAAGTTAGTCGGTAACACACATGGAAGATTACAATAAGATTATTGAGTCGCTTGGGGTGCGGTTCATTAAAGCTAAAAATCTGGTGTTGCAACAACCATTTTCGGTTCGCAACTACTACGATGTAGGCAACAACCTGATCCTGCTACATAAGGGTACAATTTTCTTTGGTGAAGAAGAGCACATGGTAGAAGAAGGGGAACTGTTGTTCGTTCCGGGAGGCCGTAGCACGAAAGTGACATACGGATCCGGCGAAGGCAGAACCATTTCGAACGATGACCTGATCACCAACAGAGAGAAGTTCTTTAAGAGCAATAATGACCTCGACCTTATTGGTGATGCAGAAGAGAGCCACAGCTACGTTAGCTTCGAAGCTAAGGTGTTTGACTCTGTTAACTTCTTCGCATCGCTTGACCTCCCGGCCTTCCTGATCTCAGGCAACAACAAGTTGGCGAACCTGGTGATCAAGGTAGTGGAAGAAAGCATGCAGGATCTGCCAGGCAAAGAGCGCCTGATCAACATCTACACCGAGAACATTGTGGTAGAGATCGTGCGTCATATCCTGCGCAACAAAATGTTTGTGGAGCAGCTGGCAACCAACAGCACCTACTTCAAAGATCCACGCCTCATTGACCTGTTCAACTACATCAAGGAGAACCTGGGTGGCGATCTTTCCAACAAGGTGCTTTCGAACGTAGCCAACGTGTCGGAGGATTATGTAGGCCAGTATTTCAAAATGCTGACCGGCATCAACCCACAGGACTATATCGAATACCAGCGCATGGAGCGTGCCGTATTCCTGCTACGAACTACGAAGAAGAGCATCCGCGAAATTGGCAAGGATGTAGGCTACAAAGACACTGCTTACTTCTGCCGTCGCTTCAAGATGATGTTTGGTATACCTGCCGGTAAGATGCGTCGCCGTGAATCAGCGATGAACATTTAAGGCAACGTTATAAGACGCAATTAAGTGAGAAACCTCGGCCAGAAAGCCGGGGTTTTTTTCTATGTGGTTGCCGATCACGATCACGTCAGCGCCGGCTTCCAGGGCGGCTGTGGCTTTATCCGCCGTATTGATGCCACCCCCAACGATCAACGGTATATCGACTGCTTCGCGGACAGCTGCGATCATGGCAGCGCTGACCGGATGCATGGCTCCGCTGCCACCGTCGAGGTAAATGTAGCGCAGGCCCAACAGCTCGCCGGCCATGGCCGTGCAGGCGGCAATAGGAGGCTTGTCGTAAGGTATAGGAGTAGTGCCGCTCATATAAGAGGCTGTGGTCTGGCGGCCCGTATCTACGAGCATGTAGCCGGTAGGGTATACCTGCAGCTGGCTCGCTTTCAGGATGGGGGCTGAGAGAATGTGCTGGCCAATGAGGAAGTCCGGGTTGCGGCCCGAGATAAGCGAAAGGAGCAGAATGCCATCTGCCTGCTTGTCGATGTGCAGGCTGTTGCTCGGGAAGAGTATAACCGGGATGCTGCTGTTTTCTTTGATGATCCGGATAATGGATGCCTGGTTATCAGTGGTAATCAGGCTGCCTCCTACAAAGAAGAAGTCGACCTGGTTTACATCACTCAGCGCCAGCAGATGCAGGCAGGAAGCCTCGTTCAGGTTATCTGGGTCTAGCAGTACTGCAAAGTACTTCCTGCCTGGTTCATGCTGTTGCTGCGTGTGGCAAAGGTTGTTAAACGGCATCCTCTCTTGGAATGGTATACTCAATGGTTTCTATTTCAGTCACCTCGATGGGTGTAGCTGCAATATCGTTATTTTTAGAAACACTGTTTAAGTATTCGTCCACCTTTTTGGTCAGGTATACCAGCAGCAGCGTAGTGAGTTGCTGCGAGGCCATTTTGACCATATCTGATTTCAGGAAGCTTTTGGCTATACCTTGAGACGGTTGCGGTGCAGGGCGGGTATGCGGCATGCGCTCTGAGGCCAGTGTGTAGGCATCTTCCTGCTCATATACAATAGAATCATACCCCGCCAGGTCTGCGTCTGAGGGTTGGATGGCGTGGTGGCTGACGTGCAGTGAAGCGTCCTGCTTCTTTACTTTTTTACTTTTTTTTTTACCTCCGCCAAACAGGCTGCGGAGCAGGAGACCGGCTATCAGCACGCCGCCGGCAATCGCTACTTTTTTGCCTATCTGCTGGCCCTGTGACTTGATCTGGTCCACATCGCCCATCAAGGCTTTTTTGTACTCCTCCTTCTGGCGCTCCAGCAGGTCCCGTTCGTTGTCAAACAAGGGATTCTTGATCTCACTCATAGTGCTTTATCTCGTTTGTCTGTCTTGTAAATTGTATTGTCAAAAGTTTTGTCGGCTACATTCTCAAACACTTTTTTGTCTAGGCCTATAAAGAGGACCACCAGGACAGCTACATAGAACAGCGCGATGATGCCGAATCCCCAGAAGGAGCTGTCCAGCAGGTGGTTGAGCAGCAGGCCCAAAAATATGCTCACAAATAATACGCTCATCAGGCCAAAGAAACCTAAGAGTACCGC
>NZ_JSYF01000546.1:0-1264 GCF_054824225.1 Pontibacter sp. HJ8 | reverse complement strand
CTCCGGACCGAAAGAACAATCTCATGAACACTCTGGAAGAAAAAGAAAATCCAAAACAAGAAACGCCCATGAACCCTTCTGAAAAAAGAAGCAACCGTAAGCTTTTGATTAGTGGCCTACTCGTCATCCTTATCAGCATCAACGGTATCCTGCTCTACATGAACTACCAGAAAAAGGAAAAGACCGAAGAGCAGGCAGAAGTAATCAGAGTTAAAAATAGCGAATTAGAGAACCAGATAAAAGTATACGAGGCCCTGAAGGCTGATTTTGAGAGGCAGAGCCAGGAGCTGCAGGCCATGGGACTGGAGAATGATTCGATGGAAGCAAAGATAGCATCCATCTCTTCTGATCTGAATGAGCTGCGCGGCTTCCGTAAGAGCAGCTATAGCCTGGCTGACCAGCGCCGTTTCCGGGACAGAGCATCTGCTTTTGAGAAACAGCTGAAGCAGAAAGATGAAGAGATCGCGGTACTGAAGCAGGACAACGAAGTGCTCTTCACGGAGAACACGACCTTGAAGACGACTCAGAACCGCATGAGCGACAGCCTGACCACCATGAAGTCGACCAACGAGAACCTTTCCGAGAAGGTAAAGGTAGCATCCCGCCTGGAAGCCCAGAAACTGGATATCAACGTAGTGAACAAGCGTGGCAAAGAACTCGATGACAAGAAAAACGAGTTCAAGGCCAAGAATACAGAGAAGATACGTGTCGTGTTTAACCTGGCCAAGAACGACATTGCTCCCAAAGAGCCGAAGACGATCTACATGCGCCTGATTGAGCCAGACGGCGCAGCCCTGTACAACCTTTCTACCGGCTCTGGCTCGTTTGAGATCGATGGGGAAGATATGTACTACACCACCAAGCGCGACATCGTATTCGACAATACCCAGCAGCAGGTAAGCCTGGTGTATGCGAAAAACGCAGAGTACAAAAAAGGCCAACATACCATTGAGCTGTACGCAGATGGATTTATGATCGGCACGGCTACTTTCGTACTGAAATAAATAGCCTTATCTTATAGAGAAGCCCCTGTTGTCATGACAACAGGGGCTTTTTTTTATTTGCTCAAGTAATACTCTGATTATTAAAATCCTATAAGATTATTACAATCTCCTGCCCCTCCCGCATCAAGCCTGGGATCTGAGATTTGCAAGGGGAAACCCTGCGCTAGCAGGTATAGCGGACAGGTATAGCAAGACATCCTTGCAACCTCCGCTACGCAGGTATAGCTACTGCCAAGTGCACTTTGTTGACGCTCCACTGT
>NZ_JSYF01000545.1:0-5696 GCF_054824225.1 Pontibacter sp. HJ8 | reverse complement strand
AGATAAAGCTAAGAAGCGTGTCGTAGTTGTTGAATCAACCGGTCAGGTACACATCAAGGCTTCATTCAATAATATCATTATCTCAGTAACCAATAACGCAGGACAAGTAATTTCTTGGGCTTCTGCTGGTAAAATGGGTTTCAAAGGTTCTAAAAAGAACACTCCTTACGCTGCACAAATGGCAGCTTCAGATTGCGCCAAGGTTGCTTATGACCTGGGTATGCGCAAAGCTGAAGTATTTGTAAAAGGCCCTGGTGCAGGTAGAGAGTCCGCCATCCGTACTGTGCAAAATACCGGAATTGAAGTAACAACTATTAAAGATGTTACGCCACTTCCTCACAACGGGTGTCGTCCTCCTAAACGCAGAAGAGTTTAATTAGTTAATTAGATTAAATAAAATGGCAAGATATACTGGTCCTAAAAGCAAAATCTCCAGAAAATTTAACGAGGAGATTTTTGGCCCAAGCAAAGCACTTAAAAAGAAAGCTTATCCTCCAGGGATGCACGGTCGTGGCCGTCGTAAGAAGCAATCAGAATACTCCATACAGCTGACTGAGAAGCAGAAAGCGAAATACATCTATGGCATGCTGGAGAAGCAATTTGCTAATCTCTTCGAAAAAGCAGCCAGAAAAGGTGGTATCACAGGTGAGCAATTGTTGATGTTACTGGAGTCTAGATTAGACAATACAGTTTACAGATTAGGTATTGCTCCTACAAGAAGAGCTGCTCGCCAGCTTGTGTTACACAAACACATAATTGTTGACGGTGAAATCGTGAACATTCCTTCTTATAGCTTGAAAGTTGGTCAAACGGTGGCTGTCAGAGAGAAATCCAAATCTCTGGAGTCAATTACTACTAGCCTTTCTGTGCGCAATGCGCGTCAGTTTAGCTGGTTAGAGTGGGACGGAGCGAACATGGTTGGTACATTTGTGTCTGCGCCTCAGCGCGACCAGATCCCTGAGAAAATTCAGGAGCAGCTAATCGTTGAGCTTTACTCTAAGTAAACCGCTTAATCAATTTTTAACCTTTAACACTGCAAGTATGTCAATATTAGCATTTCAGATGCCAGAGAAAGTTGTGATGGAAAAAGCCGACGACTTTCATGGTTTATTTGAATTCAAGCCGCTTGAAAAAGGTTACGGAGTAACCATCGGTAATGCTCTGCGAAGGATTTTGCTTTCTTCTCTGGAAGGATACGCAATAACCAGCGTTCGCATACCTGGTGTACTGCATGAGTTTTCGTCTGTTGAAGGCGTAGTTGAGGATGTATCGGATATTATCCTGAACCTGAAAATGGTTCGCTTCAAAAAAATAAGCGAAGTAATTGATGATAAAATCACGGTTACCATTTCTGGGAAGGATACGTTTGCTGCGGGTGACATAAATAACTTCTCTACCAGCTTTGAGGTGCTAAACCCGGAGCTTGTGATCTGCAACCTGGATAAGAATATTTCTTTGGAGGTGGAGCTTACCATTCAGAAAGGACGTGGTTACGTACCTGCTGAAGATAATAAGCCCTTGGATCAGGTTTTCGGTCTTATTCCGATCGATGCCATCTTCACGCCTATCAAGAATGTGAAGTTCAGTGTTGAGAACACGCGTGTGGAGCAGAAGACTGACTATGAAAAGCTAGTGCTTGACATTCAGACAGACGGTTCAATCCATCCGGAAGATGCCCTGAAAGGAGCTGCGAACATTTTGATCCAGCACTTCATGCTCTTCTCTGACAACACCATGACTTTTGAGACAGCCAAGCCTGAAGAGGAAGAAGCTGTAGATGAAGAACTGCTGCATATGCGCAAAGTCCTGAAGACTTCTCTTCAGGATATGGACTTATCCGTTAGAGCGTACAACTGTCTGAAGGCTGCCGATATCAAAACCCTCGGTGACCTGGTGCAGCTGGATATCTCTGATATGATGAAATTCCGTAACTTTGGTAAAAAGTCGCTGACTGAGTTGGAAAACTTAGTACAAGAGAAAGGTTTGACCTTCGGTATGGACCTTTCTAAGTATAAATTAGAAGAAGATTAATTAATCTACGGCATAATTCCCGATCCCTGAAAGGTTGATCGACGGTATGCACGTGCACAATTCAAAATAATGAGACACGGTAAAAAATTCAATCACCTAGGAAGAACTGCTTCACACCGTAAGGCAATGTTGTCCAACATGGCATCATCCCTTATCATGCACAAGCGTCTTTCTACTACAGTAGCGAAAGCCAAAGCATTACGTAAGTTTGTGGAGCCTCTGCTGACGAAAGCAAAGAGCGATACAACGCACTCAAGAAGAACAGTTTTTGCTTACCTGCAGGACAAAGAGTCTGTAAAGGAGCTTTTTGATGAAGTATCAGCTAAGATTGCTGCAAGACCAGGTGGTTACACCCGTATCCTGAAGACAGGTTACAGACTAGGTGACAACGCAGAAATGTGTGTGATCGAGCTTGTTGACTACAACGAGGATATGCTGACTACAACTGGTGCTGCTGCCGGTGCTAAGAAGACCCGTCGTCGTACTGCTTCCAAGAAAAAAGGAGCTGAATCGACTGAGGCTACGGATGCAACCCCTGAAGCAGAAGGCACAAAAGAAGCAACAAAAGATGTTGAATAAGCTTTGCTTGTGAAATATTTCAAAGGGACATGACGTAAGTCGTGTCCCTTTTTTATTTTTGTATTTAATTTTTGAAATGAAGAAACATACATCCTCCGAAGCAATCCTTTTATTACAAGACGGTACCGTATTTTCAGGTAAGAGCCTGGGGCGTATAGGTACAAAGGGTGGTGAGCTCTGCTTTAATACAGGCATGACAGGCTACCAGGAAATTTTCACGGATCCTTCCTACTATGGTCAGCTCGTCGTTACCACCTTTTCGCATATTGGTAACTATGGCGTACAGGCAGAAGAAGTAGAATCGGACAGGATACAGATCAATGGTCTTGTTTGTAAGGAGTTTTCCCACCATTTCTCCCGCAATACTGCGCAGGGCTCTTTACAGGATTATTTTGAAAACGCAGGTATAGTAGGCATATGTGAAATCGATACACGAGCGCTGGTGCGGCATATTCGGGACAAGGGTGCCATGAATGCCATCATTTCCTCTGAGATAACCGATATAGAAGAGCTGCGTCGTAAGCTGGATGAAGTTCCATCGATGGATGGTCTGGAGTTATCGTCTCACGTGAGTACGCAGGCACAATATGACATGCGGCCTGCTGAGGTAAAGTACAGAGTGGCGGTTCTGGATCTGGGCGTGAAGCGTAACAGCTTGAATAACCTGGTACAACGCGGCTGTGAAGTGAAAGTATTTCCGTATCATACGCCTTTCGAAGAAATGGAACAGTGGAATCCGGATGGTTATTTTATTTCAAACGGCCCCGGAGACCCGGCTGCTACCACAGTGGCTATCAACAGCGTGAAGCAGATTCTGGAGAAAAATAAGCCGATGTTCGGTATTTGTATGGGACATCAGATGCTTGCGCAGGCGAATGGTATAGCTACTTACAAAATGCACAATGGCCACAGAGGGCTCAATCATCCGGTGAAGAATCTGATCACAGGATTGAGTGAGATCACTTCCCAGAACCATGGCTTTGTGGTGGATGCCGAACAACTGAAGAACCATCCGAACGTAGAGATAACCCATATCAACCTCAATGACAATACCATTGAAGGTATACGCATGAAGAGCAAACCCGCTTTTTCAGTACAATACCACCCGGAGTCTTCACCAGGACCGCACGACTCCACTTATCTGTTCGATGATTTTATCGCACTCCTAGAGCAAAACAAGTAAAACTATATAAAAAAAACAGACTGATGAGCATTATAACAGACATCAAGGCAAGACAGATTTTCGATTCAAGAGGCAACCCTACTGTAGAAGTAGATGTGTTCACTGAAAATGGTATTTTAGGGCGCGCTGCCGTTCCTTCCGGTGCTTCCACAGGTATACACGAAGCGGTGGAACTGCGTGATAATGATAAAGGCAAGTACATGGGCAAAGGTGTACTGCAGGCCGTGAAAAACGTGAACGAGAAGATAGCCGAAGAGCTTGTTGGCTTCCCGGTATTCGAGCAAAACCTGCTTGACAAGATCATGATCGAGCTGGATGGTACCGAGAACAAAGGTAACCTGGGTGCCAATGCAATTCTGGGTGTGTCTCTGGCAATTGCCCGTGCTGCTGCCCAGGAACTAGGTATGCCGCTCTACCGCTATGTAGGAGGCGTGAATGCCAATACATTGCCTGTGCCGATGATGAACATCCTCAATGGTGGCAGCCACGCAGACAATGCAATCGACTTCCAGGAATTCATGATCATGCCGGTAGGGGCACCTTCTTTCTCTGAAGCGTTGCGTATGGGCTCTGAAGTATTCCACCACCTGAAGAACGTACTGAAGAAAAAAGGCCTCTCTACGAACGTAGGTGACGAGGGCGGCTTTGCCCCGAACATTGCGTCGAACGTAGAGGCAATTGAAGTGGTGCTCCAGGCAATTGAAGCGGCTGGCTACAAGCCAGGCGACGACATGATGATCGCCATGGACGCAGCTAGCTCTGAGTTCTACGACAAGTCAACCGGTCTCTATACCTTCAAGAAATCTACCGGCGACAAGCTGACTTCATCCGAAATGGTGAGCTACTGGAAAGAGTGGACCGAGAAGTACCCGATCGCATCGATCGAAGACGGTATGGACGAAGATGACTGGAAAGGCTGGAAAGAGTTGACCGAGTCTATTGGCCACAAAGTGCAGCTGGTAGGCGACGACTTGTTCGTAACAAACGTAAACCGTCTGCAGCAAGGTATAGACCAGGGAGTAGCGAACTCAATCCTGATCAAGGTAAACCAGATCGGTACGCTAACCGAGACTATCAACGCGATCAACCTGGGCCTGCGCCACGGGTATAAGAGCGTGATGTCTCACCGCTCAGGCGAAACAGAAGATAACACCATTGCAGACCTGGCAGTAGCACTGAACACAGGTCAGATCAAGACTGGTTCTGCTTCCCGTTCTGACCGTATGGCCAAGTATAACCAACTGCTTCGCATTGAAGAGGAGCTGGGTGAAGTGGCTTACTTCCCGGGCAGAAAGTTCTAAACGCAGTATTGAAAATAATTTAGGCATAAGGCTGTGGGTTTATGACTCACAGCCTTATTTTTGTGTAAGTACCTAAGTATAATAGCTATGCTCAAGCGCATTCCGAAGTTTTTCAGAAGTTTCTATTTCATTACTTCCCTGTTGTTTATAGTCTGGATGCTCTTTTTTGATTCAAACGACTTTGTCACGCAGTATCAGATGAGTAAACAGCTCCGCATACTGGAGCAAGACAAGGAACATTACCTGGAGAAAATGGCGGAGGTGCAGCAGGATCGGGAGGAACTCATGGGCAACCCGGAGCTGCTCGAGAAGTTTGCCCGCGAGAAATACCTGATGAAGCGCCCGGGCGAAGAAGTTTTTATTATTGTTCCGAAGAAGGAGAAGTAATTAGATTTAAGATATTAAGATAGGAAGCTCGGCCAGTCGCCGGGCTTTTTGTTTTATACCTGATGTAGGGTAAGAAGGTCTATATTTGCTTTTGCTTTGTAGTTGCACCTTCTTCATACCTATACCTGCTGTGTAGCTGGGGCTTTGCTGAGATTCAACCTAGCGTTGTTTCATTGCTTCACCTGGCCGGTGGGGCCTCACTTTTCTCCTTGATG
>NZ_JSYF01000544.1:0-679 GCF_054824225.1 Pontibacter sp. HJ8 | reverse complement strand
AATTCTTCATCAATGCATGAAGATAAAAAAACCGGTAGCGTCATACAGAACAGAAGATAACTTAGAATTTTCCGTTTCATCTTTATTTTATTTAAATATCCTATAATTTGATCAGTAGTCTAACCGCGTATTAGCGATTCCACCAAACTTTTGCATCCTGTGTATCACCACCTGGCAGGTTGGCTACCGCTTCAGTTACAGCATCCGCATTAGTCGTATACTCAGCCGCAGCGTAAGCATACCTTGATGGAATTTGCTTAGAACTATTTACTGCATCCGGTGCCGGGGTTAAAGCTGGGAAACCGGTTTTACGCCATATATTCCACGCTTGTAAACCATTAGGATAGGCGGCAATGTAACGTTGTGTTGCGATTTGTCTTAGGTTTGCTCCTGTTCCGGGAGCTGCACTCAATGCAACTGCACCTTGGGTAAAGTAACTTGCAGCAGGAGTAGTGCCCCACATCTGGAATGATAAAGTTATACCCTGCATGTATAAAGTTTGCAGGTTTTCACTGGTCCAGCCGTAATCAGCGGCTTCAGCTCTTGCCAAAGTTACATCTGCAGCACTCAATATAGTAACAGTACCACTCTGCTTTCTATAATCACCTCTAAGAACACGCGCCCAGTTTGTATTTGCATCCGTGAAAGCCGTAGTAGTTTCACGGTCATAACCGTAAGG
>NZ_JSYF01000543.1:3979-18508 GCF_054824225.1 Pontibacter sp. HJ8 | reverse complement strand
AGGTTGTGTAGCATTCCGGTATCCGCGGCTTGGCGCAATACCTCCTGCTACTATCTCTAACTGAAATGCGGGCCAATAAGTTAACAAAAGGGGCTGATCATGCCGCAGGCACTACTTCTTAGACACGAAGCTAACCAGGTATAGCCTGCCTTTTTCGTTGCTGATCAGCAACTGCGTATCGGACAGGTATAGCACTCCTTCTGCCTGACCTGTACGCCCCAGCGGAAGGCAATACCGTTTTCCGCTGAAGGTAACCGCCTGCTGCTCGGGCTCAAACAGGTATAGGCGACCGTAGCCCAGCAGCGCAAACGCTTTGCCATCCGGGGCACCGTCCGCTGCTGTAATGGCCGACTGTACCCGGAGCTCCTCCTGCGGCTGCAAGGTATAGTTTCCGCTTGTGGCAGGCAGGCTATACCTCCTGGTTATCCTTTTGCGGGCGCGGCTTTTAGAGAAAAGATACAGACTGTCGGACCTGTAGAAGAAGGCTTCCAGATCGTAGTGTCGCTGCTGCGTAGCAGGTGGAAATTCAGACTGGTCCGCGAAGCGGAAGCGGATCGTGTCCTGCACATTCCTTGCCTCCTGCCCTACTTTGAATACCCGCAGGTCGTGGCGCGTGTTGGCGTTGTTGCCAAAGTCCCCGATGTAGAGATTGCCCTGATTGTCCTGGGCCAGGTCTTCCCAGTCCCGGTTGGGGAGTGGCAGCGGCACGGTCTGCAGCAACTCTCCGGACAGGTCGAACAGGTATAGCTCCGCCGGGAGACCGCTGTCGGGATGCGTCCAGTACGTGCTGTCGGAAGCACGGGCCAGACCGGAGCTTTCCTTGATGCGGGTATCGAGATGCCCGATCCGCTGAACCTTCACCTTGTAGTCTTTCCGCAGCCTTTCAAAATCACTGTTGCGCCTGTCGG
This sequence comes from Pontibacter sp. HJ8, assembly GCF_054824225.1. Lineage (NCBI taxonomy): Bacteria > Pseudomonadati > Bacteroidota > Cytophagia > Cytophagales > Hymenobacteraceae > Pontibacter > Pontibacter sp. HJ8. The sequence goes on along the minus strand of NZ_JSYF01000543.1, from coordinate 17,600 downwards.
AGACGCAGCCGCAGACGGCCGTTTGCAGGTATACGTACAGGGTGAATAGCTTGATGAGCATCTACTGGATGGTTGATTGTTGAATTGCTTAATTGTTGCTCGTGCACGATTCGGACAGGTCGCGACCTGTCCCTACACATCTTCTAACTCAAGACTCATAACTCAGAACTCGAGACTCTCAAACTCTCTAGCTTCCCCATCACCGCCTCTTTATCTGCCCAGAACTGGCGGCTGTATACCCGTTGGTACGGCCAGTGGCGCTGCTGCAACAGTAGGGGGATATCCGAATGGGAATGGCGTACAGAAAGCTGGCTATAGTAGAGGTCATCATCGGTCAGCACTACGCATTTGTATGCGCCGTCCTGCGCCCAGGTAAGATCGGCAAAAGGCACCTGCGCCTGGAGTTGTGGCACCTCCTGCGTCAGGCGCTCTTTCAGCAAAGGAACCTGCGCCGGCATGTGCGCCTGCTTCGGATTATATGCAAAGTAGCGGCGGCTTACCTGCTGGGCGTAGTGCAGGTACTCCCGCAGTAGTTTTGGACCCAGGTGCAAGGTGTTCTCTACCTGCAGCTGCTCGGCCCGTATGCTGCTCACGACGACCACCTGCTGTTTTGCCCGCGTAATGGCTACATTCAGCCGGTTCTCCCCGCCTGCCTGGTTCAGGCTGCCAAAGTGCATCGTCAGCTTCTCCTTGGCATCCGGCGCATATCCTACCGACAAAATAATGACTTCCTTTTCGTCGCCCTGCATGTTCTCGATGTTCTTGACCAGCACGGCCGGCGGCACGGCTATACCTTGCGCCCGTGCCCTGTCCTCCAGCAGGTCCTGTACCAGCATTTGCTGGTTGTAGTTGAAGGTGATCACCCCGATTTCTTCCTGGCCGTCCTGCAGTAGCTGAAGCACCAGTTCTACGACTTTTTCTGCTTCCGGCAGGTTGGCGTTGTCCTGCCAGAGTCCCTGCACTTTCACAAACTGGATGGCAGGCTGGCGGGCATTGGCATCCTGCAGCTCCGGTATGAGCTCCAGCTTCTGGCGGTAGAAATAGCGGTTTGAAAAATCGATCAGTTCGGGGTAGCGGCTGCGGTAATGCTGCGTAAGCATGGTCTGGGGCAGGTACAGGCTGCACAGCTGCAGCAGCGACTCTGCCGACAGTTCCTCCACTTCTTCGTCGCCGGCGGCACTCCAGCGGGCACGGTAGAGGTCCGATGGCCTGAGCTGCTGCTCATCGCCGGCGACCACCACCTGCTGTCCCCGCAGCATGGCCGGTATACCGGACTCGGCAAAGCATTGCGAGGCTTCGTCAAATATGACGAGGTCAAAGCAACGCTCCAGCGGCAGCACTGCCGATACTGTTTCGGGCGAGGCCAGCCAGCACGGCACCAGGTCGAGTATCTCTTCTCTGAAAAGCGAAAAGAGTTTGCGGATCGGGTATAGGCTTCTTTTTTTACTCACCTGCGCATGCAGCCTCCGGTACGTCACAGCATTGCCGAGGCGGTTGAATTCCATGTCGTGGTAGGTCTGCTCGCGCAGCCGCGAGAGAACGATTTCCTGGCTCAACTGCTGTTTTTGCTCCAACAGTTGCTGCAGTTCGGTTTCCAGGCGTTCCAGTTCTCCGCTGCCTGGCATGCGCAGCTCCGGGTGCAGCGCTTCGAGTTCGTAAAGCCAGGACAGGTACAGGCTGTTGAGAAACAAGGCCTCACTTTCTTCGGCAGAAGCGGTAGGTTGCTTCAGAAGCAGCCGTGCTACCTCCTGCTCTGCTGCCGTAAAGGAAGCCCGCAAAGCATCATGAGCGACGATCGGCTCGAAGTGCTGCTGAAGCGCCTGCAGTAAAGCTGGGCCATGCTGTGCATCCGTTAGTAGCTGCGCTATCTGCGTTTTGGGGAGCCACTTTTCCCAATAGGCATACTTTGTTTCAAATGTACCTATCGCCTGGGTGAGAACGGGCAGGTGCTCCTGCAGCTTCACCTGCAACGGAAGTTTCTCGTGCAGGACCTGGTCCCGGTGCAGTTGCTGCAGTAGCTTCTGTGCTGTCAGGGCCTGCTCGATGACCTGTAACTTCTGCAGCATAGGACTTGGCAGGTCTTCTATCCGGAGGTGGTAATGTATGCTTTTGTTAATGACCCGGATCAGCTCCACTGCCTGCTCCCGTAGCTGCAGCCGTCGCTGCAGCTCGCCAACTCCGGCATCCGTCAGCTCCTGCTTATACTTGCCTAAGGCTTCTTTCAGTATTTTTTTATCCTGCGAAAAGAACCAGCCGATCCGTTTGAGAAAATCGCCACGCTGCTCCTCGTAGGCGGCCACTGCTGCCTTGACCACAACCAGCTGCTCTACCGGAATGGCGGCATCCGGTGCCGGGCAAACCAGGTATAGCGCCTTCAGCTGTTGTACCTGCTGCTCCAGTTCGGCTGCCTGTGCCTGCTTCTGCAGCAGCGGGTAGAGCACTTCCTGCACGCCTTCTTCTGCGAGCAGTTGCTGCACCTGCGCCATGTTGGGCAGCGCGTGCTTATACCTTGACAGCTCCTCCAAAGTAAAACCATTGCCACTAAGGTCGCTTATCTGCTGCTGCAGTTGCTGGTACTGCTCGGGCAGTTGCCGGATGACCTGCTCCAGTTCCTGCCGCTGCGGCCAGCCGTAGTCCTTCAGGTTATGGCGCTCCTTCCACACAAAGTCAGGCTGATCGTAGAGGATCGCCTGCTGCAGGTAGGGCCGTAGCCGGGGCAGGAAATCGGCCACCGTGCCGGCCGTGAAGTTTTTGAAGACGGATGCAAGGGGAATGTGCGGCTGGTCCAGACGGCTGCGCAGGTATAGCTCCTTGGGTGACCAGCCACTGCGGCTACCGTCAAACAAAGCGTGCTTAAAGGCCTGCAGCTTTTGCAGGCATACGTTGATACCCCGGCTCACTTCCAGGAAGGTGCGATCGGTGTAGATGCTGTTGAGGGCGAGGTTTTGTCTTTTGTACTCGTCCAGCTGCTCGATCTGCAACAGGAGTTGCTGGTAGACACTTTTGCGGTCGGCGTTGATGTCGTGCACAAGCGCGGCAAAAACACCCAGTCCTTTGGAAGAAAGCCGCTGGTGCACCACATCCAGCGCCGCCCGCTTCTGGCTCACGACCAGCACCCGCTTGCCCCGCGCCGTAAAATCCGACACCAGGTTACAGATGAGCTGCGACTTTCCGGTACCCGGAGGCCCCTGCACCACCAGCGATTTGCCCTGCTTCACCTGCTGCAGCGCCACCTCCTGGGAGGCATCCAGGGCAAAAACGGTGAAGGTATGCTGGGCCTGTGCCGCCTGGTTTAAGTTGGCTTCCGGTACGGCAAACAGATCTTCCATCTCCTGCAGCCCGTCCTGCTCCAGCAATTCGTCGTAATCTGCCAGCAGGTACGATGCGGCCTGGGGATAAATGCCCAACACCGCTTCCTGCTCCAGGTACAGTTGCCCGGGCTTGAGTTCTGCTTCGTAATCGGCTTTTTTGTAATCCCGGAAAGGCTTGAGTTTGTCAGCAAAAAATTCCCGCCCGGCATGCACGCCCAGTTGCTGCTCTTTCAGCAGCTCGTATACCTGCGTGCGAAATTCCAGTGGATGGGTTGGCAAGGTGCTCAGGTCCAGCTCGAGCAGCGGTTCGGCCAAAGGGGTGCCCATGTAATGCGCATAGGCCAGCACAAAACTCTGGTTAAACTGCGGCGCCTGCGATTCGTCGGGCACCAGTTCCCACTCCTGCGCCGCGTTAACCTGCAGCTGCACCGGGAAAAACAGCAGCGGGCAACGCACGGCCGTTCCATCCGAAAATCTGCCATGCACAAACGGCCATCCCAGGTATAGCTCGTGGCTGCCGCGCTCTTCAAAGATCATTTCGGCTTTGCGCCGGATGTAGCGCAGCCGCCGGCTCAATGGCGCTACCGGCGCATAACGGCTATCGGCATAGGGAGCCAGCACCACCTTCTTTTTCCCGGAGATCAGCTTCTCCACTATGCCGAAAGCCGGCTTGCTGTTCATGAAATCCAGTTCCTCCACATCCAGGTGCAGCTCCCGCGACAGGCGCAGCAGCAACAGCGCTCTGTTGCCAGAGCTCAGGTTGAGCAATCGGTGCCGGTAACTTTTGAGGATGGATTTCATAGATGTCTGCTTCGTAAACGGCTTTCCGCTTATGATAGTCTATTGCATAAAGCAAGTTAACAGGATTTAAGCTGATTTGATAGAAGAGTTCGGGTAACTGGTAGTTTTTCCTGCTTAAGGGAGCCATCCATCCGCCTCCGCATGCGTACATTAAAAAACGTCCACGTCCCCTCTCAGGGTTATTCGAAAACGGGTTATCAGGAACAGCAAACACTTCAGGCCATAAATCGCATACGGATGGCTTTCATCAAAAAAATTATCCCGCTTCCCGGGCCCGGCACGCTCGCCCCGGCTTCTGCAGACAGGCATGTTCTGCTGAAAGCGTTTCTGTATACCCTCGCCCTGGTACATGTGCTGCTGGCCATCCTATGGTCGTATACCGATATAGAGCTTTACCGGGCCTATACGACCGAGGACGGATACATTGAGCTAACGACGGCTTTCCTGCTGCTGATGACTTCTTTTTGGTGTCTATACAAAGCCTTGTCCGGCAAGCGCAGGATCCCGGTGGTTTTCTTTTCGGTAGCTGCTCTTGTCTTCTTTTTTGGCTTCGGAGAAGAAATATCCTGGGGCCAGCGGATCCTCGGTTTTGATACCCCTGAAGAATTACAGAAGATCAACAACCAGAACGAGTTTAGCCTGCACAACATTCAGATCCGGGACATCAGCCTGAACAGGCTCATTTTCAGTGCAGGCCTTTATACTGGCGCCTTCCTTTATTTCCTGGCTTTCCCGGCCTTGTACCGCCGCAATGCCTGGTTCAGGAACCTGGTCGACAAGATTGCCCTGCCCATTCCTACCACGACCCAGAGCCTCCTTTACCTGTTATCCTTTTTTAGTCTGTTGCTGATTGAGCAGGATAGGAAATGGGAAGTGCAGGAGTTCGTGCTGGCCTGTTTTATATTCTTTGCTTTCCTGCTACCTTGCAACAGATCCAGCGCAAAACAAGACTAAACGCTTGGGCTGCCCCTGCTACCTTACCTGCTTCCGTGAATGGTCGCAAGGCTTCATCCATTCTGAAGCTATACCCGTATGGTATATCAGTTTGCGCCATTTTGGCTGGCTTTTTAATGCTACTTACTTTCAGGACAACATTTGAGTTTGTTTGGAGTTGTTAGCAAATACCCGACAGCCGCCTGCATCTGCCATTGCCCGAAAAGCTTAAAAATGAAACACTACCTCTCTCTGATTTTTTGTCTGCTGAGTACGCTGGCACTTCTCACTTCCTGCAGAAAGGAACGGGAAGAAAAGGCCGTTGACCGCATGGACCAATACACGACCACCAAAGCTTACCCCTCCAAGTTTACCGATGAAAGTTTAGAAAAATGGAAGCAACAGGTTCCGGAAATCCAAAAGATCAGCATCAAGTCTACACTGGATGGCAAGGAGCAGCCTGCGCTTTTCTATACCTCCGAAACCACCGGCAAAAGGCCCTTGCTGGTTATGCTGCACAGCTGGAGCAGCGAGTACCTGCAGATAAAGAGCATCCCGTTCGCACTCTGGTCGAAGGAATATGATTGGGCTTTCATCCACCCCAACTACCGGGGCAAGTTCGACAATCCGGAGGCCGTGGCCTCTGACCTGGCCATACAGGACATCGTGGACGCGGTGAATTACGCCAAGCAGCACGCTGATATTGACACCTCGCGCATCTACATTCTGGGTTCATCCGGCGGGGCCATGACAGCACTGGTGGCTGCCGGCAGGCACCCCGAGATCTGGGCGGGCGTGGTGGCCTGGGTACCGGTTTTTGACCTGGTAGATTGGTATGCTTTCAGCCAGTACTACCCGCACCGCGACTACAACCGGCACGTAGTGGCCGCCTGCGGAGGCGAGCCGCTGCCCGGCACTGCGGCCGCGGCGGAGTGCATGCGCCGAAGTCCTGTCACCTACATCCACAACGCCAAGGACGTACCCATCTTTCTGGCCCACGGCACAAATGATGTGCTGGTGCCGCCCGACCATTCGATCAGGGGCTATAACCTACTGGCCAACCCCGCAGATACGATTGCTCAGAAGGATATAGATTACATCCTCAAAGAGCAGGCGATTCCGGAAGGGATGGAAGGCGCCACAAACCGTGATAAGTATTTTGGGGCAAAAGATCCGAAGGTCGTGTTCGAACGGGAATCGGCCAATGTCCGGCTGGTGCTGTTTGTGGGTGTGCACGATATGGCCTACAACCCGGGCCTGCTGTGGCTCAATGAGCAGCAGAAGAAAATGCCTCCTGCCGCTCCCCCTGTGGCTGGTCATTAGTAAGCTGTTCTCAAAATTTAACAGTATGCCCGAAGATCCTCAGCACGGAACTCCTCAAAAAGCCGGCCTGCCAACGCTGGAACAGATCTCTTCGGGCGGGCTGGTTTTTCGAAACACGTCCGCCGGTGTGGAGGTAGCGTTGATTTCTGTTGGCAAACCTGCCCGGTGGCAGCTGCCCAAAGGGATCGTGGACCCGGGCGAGACGCCCGAGGTAACGTCTGTGCGGGAAGTTCAGGAAGAGGCCGGTATCACCGCCACGCTGCTGGAAAAAATCGATATGATCGAGTACTGGTATGTCGGCAATAAAGGAACGCAGCGGGTACGGTTCCACAAGTTCGTGCACTTCTTTCTCATGCAGTACCAGTCAGGCGACATCAGTAAACACGACTGGGAGGTGAACGAGGCCCGCTGGGCAAGCCTGCCGGAAGCAAAGCGGATGCTAGCTTTTAAAAGCGAGCGCCTGGTGCTGGAAAAGGCCGAACGGCTGATTGGTGCTTTCGAGATCTGAGCTATACCTATACCTACAGAGGTGTCCTGTATTTACTGATTTCAGTACAATCTGCATCCTATCCTATTTACTACACGAGACCCTTGCGGGAGCTGTGCACACCACGAAGTCTTGGCTGGCAGCTCTGGCAGCTATACCTATACCTGGTGCACGCTTCGGACAGGTCGCGACCTGTCCCTACAAAACCTTCTTATACCTACAATACCAGATAGGGCTGCAGCTTCTCAAACAACTCCTGCGTCACCAGTTTTATCTGCCGGATGTCCTCTATCTGCCGGTAGGGTCCGTGCTGCTCCCGGTAGGCTACGATGGCCCGGGCCACGTTGGAGCTGATGTAGGGGTGCGCTTTCAGCTCGTTGGCAGTAGCCTGGTTGAGCGACAGCTGCCGGATGGTGTTGGATTTGGCCACGAAGGTATACTTGTCCAGGCTGTCGACGACGGCGGGAGGCAGTCCGTATACCTCTTTCAGCTGCGCCATACTGTGGAAGCCGCCCAGCCCGTCCCTGTACTTGACGATCCGCGCAGACAACTTGCTGCCGATTCCTCTGATCTGCTTTAGCGCTGTGGTATCGGCAGAGTTGATGTTGAAGGGCGCCAGAATGAACCGTTCCCGCTCCCGGGTATAGGTATAGTTCGGGCCCGATGCAGTGCGCGCCCTGACGGCCGTGCCTTTAGTGCGGCTATACCTGTCAGGCCTGGTTTCGGGGAGCTGGATGTAGGGGTATAGCCGTTGAAAGGTAGAGTCCGGAAAGTCATAGATTCTTCCCAACTCCGCTTTGTAAGTGAAGTCACCCACTTTATTGCGGTAGTTGAGAATACGTTTGGCCATGTACTTGGGCACCCCAAAAGCCTGCCATTGCTCCTCGGTCAGGTGGTTGGGGTTGAAGGGCCGCAGAGCGACAGCCGGTACCCCAAACTGCCGCTTCTCCCGGGTGGGTGGCTGCTTTGCCTCCAGTCTGCCACCAGGCTATCGAGTACCTGCCGGTCGCTCTGGCTGCCGAATGAATCCGTATCCGGCCGTGACAACCACTTAAATAGCAATGGTGCTGCCGTAAGCAGCACCATTAAGCCAATGAGCACCAAAAACGCGTTCACTTCACGCTGTGAAAAGCCAAAGTGGCGCCGTATCCAGTACCTCAGTTTTCTCATACGGTTATTTAACCCCAGGCCCCTGCCGCTCCAGCTCGTCGTCGTTGTCGAGGTAGGAATCCGGTTCAGGCCTTGCCGGCGCGTTCAATACCTTCCAGAAGAAGAATATGGTCAGTCCGGTCACGAGGGACATCGTGGTAAGCATGATAATAAGTGCAGATGTATTCATAGTTTCTTAAATTCTTCCTTCTCTAACTCTTTTTTTGTAGGCTATGTATACCAAACCGGCGATGCTCAGGAACACCACCACCAACAGTATACGGGATGCATTCACAAAGAACAGCGTATCCTGCAGATGCTCCAGCACAGCCGGGTCGGTTGCTTCCGCGAGCTGGCGCTTGAGGGAGGTATTCTTCAGCTTGTTGATGATGGAACTGTCATCCAGTATCCACTCACCGCTGAATGCCGCTCCCCAATCGCCTCCTTTGGGCGTGATAAGCGAGCCGATGAACACCCACAGCAACAGCAAGGGGGTGATGAACTTGATAATGAACTTGTAGATTTTCGGCACCTGGATATCCGAGCCGGACATAATTTCCCGCCAGCCCTTGTCTATACCGAACACCCACGCGAACAGAATAGATTCAAACAAAGCAAACACTACCAGCGACACGGTACCGGCCCAGTAGTCATACTCATCGAACACACCGTAGTGGAAGAACAGCACCGTAGGCATACCCAGCAGCAACACAATCAACCCGAAAGACCAGGCGGCAGACTTGCGGCCCCAGTTGAACTCATCCTGCAGGAAGCCCATCCAGGGCGTACCCATGGCCAGGGAAGACGTGATACCGGCAAAGAATAACAGCCCAAACCACATCACACCGGCTACGGCTCCCAGCACTTCGCCCCACTGCGTGAACAGGAACGGCAGCGTCTTGAAGGCCAGTCCCAGGCCACCCGACTGCACCAACTCCGTTACGCGGTCAATGCCCAGGTAACCAATGGAGATCGGAATCAGGATAGAGGCGCCCAGCACCACTTCCACGAACTCGTTCATCCAACCGGCCGACATCGCATTCAGGGCGATATCGTCTTTGGAGCGCACATAGGAAGCATAGCAATGAATAGTACCCATACCTACGGAAAGCGTGAAGAATATCTGACCGGCAGCTGCCAGCCATACCGTAGGCGACCATAATTGTGTATAGTCCGGCGTCCACAGGAAGTTAAGGCCCACGGAGCTGTCGTTGATGGCTCCGGCCTCACCGGCGGTAATCGTGAAGCCTTTGTAGGCCAGGAACATGCCGAACAGAATCAAAAGTGGCATACCTACCTTGGCCACGCGCTCCACACCACCTGCCAGTCCCTGAGACAGGATCCAGGTGTTGAGCAGCAAGCATATCACATAAAACACAACAGACTCCAACGGAATACCAAGGGTGGATTCGCCAATGCTAACGTAGGTGTTGAAGAACGCGGCAACGGCATCCTGGTCCATACCATTGAAGGTCCCTATCACAGAGTGCACCACGTAGGAAAGCGTCCAGGACTCAATGTAGCAATAATAAGAGGCTACCGCGATGTTGGTCCAGATACCGAACACACCGATGTATTTCCACAGGCGGTTCTTGTGCATAGTATCCACGATGAAGGGGGTGGAGTGGTGGCCGAACTTACCCCCGAAGCGGCCCATGGACCATTCTATCCAGAGAAGCGGGATGCCCATTACCAGGAAGCAGACCAGATACGGTATAATGAAGGCTCCACCGCCATTTTGCACAGCTTGCACCGGAAACCGCAGAAAGTTACCAAGACCCACTGCGTTGCCGGCCATAGCCAGAATGAGACCCACCCGGGAGCCCCATGATTCTTTGTTAGCACTCATAAAAAGGGGTAAAAGTTGATCGGTTCAGATTAGTTTAGTTAGGGTAAGAGACGAATAATCAAGGTTTAAAGCTTCCAATTTAAACAATGCTTCTGAGGGAACCATATTAAATTCAATATTTTTAATACAATCAGGTCTGGTTATGCTCCTCTTATTTGAGTATAAATTGAAAGTGAGCCATTAATTGGCTGCCTGCTCTGCCACCATCGCTATACCTTCCAGGAAGCTGTGCGGGGTATACCCCAGCATATTCTCGGCTTTGGTGATAATAAAGCCGGTGCGGGGCGGACGCTTGGCAGGTTGTGAGAAGGTGCTGGCATCTGCTTTGTCAATGAGTGAATTGTCCAGCTTGAAGAAGTCGGCTACGATCAGCGCCATCTGGTAAGGGGTGAGCATTTCATTGCCCGATATGTTGTAGATACCTTCTGCATCCTGCTCCACGACCAGCCAGCAGCCCATGGCCAGATCCTCTGCCAGAGTTGGTGTTCTAAACTGATCATCCACCACTTTGAGCACTTTGCCCGCTCTCAGACTGTCGCGCACCCACAGCACGATGTTGGAACGGCCATAGTCATGCACCACTCCGTAGACCAGCACGGTGCGCAGGATGGCCCATTTGCATTTGGCCTTCTTGACGATCTCTTCAGCCATGAGCTTCGTTTCGCCATAGAAACTGATGGGGTTGGCCACCGCTTCTTCATCGTATGGGCCGCTTTCGCCATCAAAAATAAAGTCGGTCGACAGGTGAACCAGGTGCACATCGTGCCTTTCGCATGCTTCTACCAGGTATGCTACGGCATCGCGGTTTAGCTTCAGGGCTCCTTCCTGGTCGGTCTCACACTGGTCCACGTTGGTCATGGCAGCCGTATGGATAATGTGCGTAGGCTTGAACCGGCTCACCACCTCTTCTACCTGCACCCGGTTGGTGACATCCATCGAAGCGAAGGGCAAGGTTGGAAACACTTCGGCCAGTTTGTTTTCTCCGCGGCTGGTGGCCAGCAGTTCTACATCCGTACGTGGTAGCAGCAGTGCCGCCAGTTTTTGTCCCAGCAGACCGTTAGAGCCTGTTATCAGTATTTTTTTCATGTTTTATGAGGAGATTAATTCGGGCTGTAGGTATAGCCGTATTTCTTTGCAATCTTTTTCTTCTTCACGTCTTCTACCTTCACCTTCATTTTGATGTCAGAAAGCGGGCGATCACGGCCATCTTTTGGCTGTGCCGCTATTTTGTCGATCACCTCGAGCCCGTCTACCACCTGCCCAAATACAGAATAGGCTTCATCCAGTTGCGGTGTGCCGTTATGGTTTTCCACGATGTAGAACTGGGAGCCGCTGGAAGCGCGTTGCGGGTTCACCTGGTCCCCCATACGGGCAGCTGCCACGGCGCCCCGCTTGTGCTTATACTTGGGCAGTATCTCTGCCGGGATGGTATAATCTATACCGGTCATGTTGCCCTCCTTGGTTTTGGGATCACCGCCCTGGATCATAAAGCCATCTATCACCCGGTGAAAGGTGGTGCCGTCGTAGAAGCCTGCTTTGGCCAGCTTCAGAAAATTCTCCTTGTGCCTGGGGGTGTCATCGAACAGGACCAGCTTCATTTCTCCCATCTCAGTGGAAACCGTCACGAGCTGGTCTTTCCCTTTCGGTACCTTCTGTGCAAAAGCCGCTGCCGGCGCCAGCACGACGATCGCTGCTGCGACTACGAGTTGTTGTATGCTTTTCATTTTAAATATTGTTCCGGATTTACTAAAACAGGCTTTAAGTTTCCTCTTTTTTTGCTCTATTCCAAATTTAAGCGGTTTCGGAGGTCGGAGTATCGCCGCTGCCAATACCGTTATTCTATAGTTCACTTTGTAAATGTGGTAGGAAAGATTATATTTAAATTCCATAAAATCCTGCCTTTGCATGAAAAAAACTATTATCTCCCTGGCTGCTTGTTTTACGGCAAGCAGCAGCCTGCTGGCCCAAGCACAACCGTCTGTAGATGAGCAAATTGATATGGCCGTTGGCCCTACCGCACAACTCCTCTCAGACATTATCTTTTATGAACTTCGTGTAAACGATGACATTTCCCTGCCCCTGATCCTGATCTGGCTGTTGATAGGGGCATTATTCTTTACGTTCTACTTAGGCTTTATCAATATCAGGGGCTTCAAATATTCGTTGGACATTGTCCGGGGGAAGTATAACCAAGCTGATGCCCCGGGTGAAGTCTCTCACTTCCAGGCTTTGTCGGCAGCCCTTTCAGGCACTGTAGGGCTGGGCAATATAGCGGGTGTGGCCATTGCCATCTCCATCGGTGGGCCAGGTGCTACTTTCTGGATGATCATGGCCGGGCTGCTGGGAATGTCGTCTAAGTTTGTAGAATGTACGCTGGGGGTAAAGTACCGGGATACACATGCGGACGGCACCGTTTCGGGCGGACCGATGCATTACCTGAGCAAAGGCCTGGGCGAATTAGGTTTTAGTAAAACAGGCAGGTTCCTGGCTGTTTTCTTTGCGCTCATGTGCATTGGCGGTTCGTTTGGAGCAGGCAATATGTTCCAGATCAACCAGGCCACGCAGCAGTTTATCGCGGTGACCGGCGGCTCTGATTCCATGGTGGGTGGCGGCAATGCCTGGATATTCGGCTTGGTAATGGCGGTGCTGGTAGCACTTGTGATCATCGGTGGCATGAAAAGCATCGCCAAGGTGACAGAGAAGATCGTTCCGCTGATGTGTGGCATCTATGTGCTGGCCTCCCTCGTGGTCATAGCAACCCATTTCACACAACTTCCGGCCGCCCTGGTAGCCATTTTGGAAGGAGCCTTTACGGGCAGCGCTGTAGGCGGCGGTATTGTGGGCAGCATGATCCAGGGCCTGAGACGGGGGGTGTTTTCCAATGAAGCCGGTATAGGTTCTGCTTCCATCGCACACTCAGCCGTGAAGACAAGAGTACCCGTGACGGAAGGTTTTGTTGCATCCCTGGAGCCTTTTGTAGATACCGTAGTCGTGTGTACCATGACGGCTCTGGTGATTGTTGTGACAGGTACTTACACGATTGACTCCGGAGATGGCATCGCATTGACATCCGCTTCTTTTGCTACTGTGATCAGTTGGTTTCCATTGGTACTGGCTGCGGCCGTTATCCTTTTCGCCTTCTCTACCATGATCACCTGGTCCTACTACGGCCTTAAATCCTGGACTTACCTTTTTGGTAACAATCGGACAGCCGATGTGAGCTTTAAAGTTATTTTCTGTGCCTTCGTTGTGTTAGGTGCTTCGATGCAGTTGGGCAACGTGATTGCCTTTTCAGATGCCATGCTCTTTGCTATGGCGATCCCTAACCTGATAGGCCTCTACCTGCTGGCTCCTGGTGTAAAAAGAGACATGAACGATTTCCTCAGCTACGCCAGGTCTGAAGACAAACAGCCACTCTCGGAGGAAGCCATAGAAGAGAATAGAGTGAAGGTATAAGCGTTATACTCTCCTCCAATAAGAAAGGCAGCCTGCTTCCCAGCAGGCTGCCTTTTTGTTTATGATGGAATGGCAGTAAGATTATCTGTCGATGCTGATAATGTAATGGCTTTACCGGGTCAGACTCCCCTTGTCTTTATTGAGGGCCCCTACCCCCCATTCAAGTACTGGGAGAAATTCGATAGCAGCAGGCACTGCAAGTTGATCAAGATATAAAAGCAGCTCTCCGGGTCCAACCACCCCTACCCCTCCTCGTCTAAGGAAGGGAGCCTGCTGTTGATAGAGCTCCAATTGTTATTTCATCGCAGGCAT
>NZ_JSYF01000543.1:0-3969 GCF_054824225.1 Pontibacter sp. HJ8 | reverse complement strand
CCCTGCCCCCTTCGAAGGGGGACTTGCTGCTACTGCTGTTGATCAGGTATAAGATATGTAGCAGCAGGTATAGCAGACATCCTAACAACAGAAGCTACAAGGCAATAGCTTTTGCCAGGTGCACCAGTGACGATTTTGTGTTTGAGCGGTCAGCGAGTTTAAAAGCGTCTTGACTTTTTTGCTTACTTTTTTTGTCAAGAAAAAAAGTAAGTGCCCGCCGCACAGGCGAATCTATGAAACAATACCAGGTTGAAGCTTGGTTAAGCTGCCGCTACGAAGTAAAAGCAGGCTACGAACTGCAAGCTTGCACCAGCGGGTGAAACTATACCTATTACCCTTCTCCCCGCTTCTCCCTTATGTCTTTCAAAATCTGCACGCCGCCACGTCCCAGTATGGTATCGGCCAGCTTTACGCCGAGCGCTTCGGCTTCTTCCGGGCTTCCTTCAAATATATCGTACAGGTGCTGCTGTCCGTCCAGGCTGACGAGGCCGCCTTGTATACGCACGTTCCCATCCTGCGTCAAGGTAGCCAGCGCAAACGAAGGGATGCTGCAACCGCCTTCCATGGTGCGCAGGAAAGCGCGCTCTGCTACCAGGCATACGTGCGTCTCTTCGTGATCCAGGGCCTGCTTGAGTTGCTGCTTCAGCTCCGGATCCAGGTCACGAGCGCACTCCACTGCTACGCTGCCCTGCCCCGCTGCAGGTACAAATTCATTTTCCGGGAAGGTATGCACGATCAGGTCGTCGTAGCCCATGCGGAACACACCGGCGTAAGCCAGCATGAGCGCATCGAACTGGCCATCCTTGAGCTTCTGCAGGCGCGTCTGCAGGTTACCCCGCGATTCGGCCGTGGTCACGTTCGGGTAGTATTTATTCAGAAGGGCTCTCCGGCGTGTAGAAGAAGTGCCAATAATTACGTTGCTGTCACGCTCCAGTTTGAAGTCCGGATTAAAAGACAAAATCACATCGTTCACCTTTTCCCGCTCCATAAAGGCCACCAGTTCCAGGTCGTCAGGTATAGAAGATTGTACGTCTTTGGCGCTGTGCACGGCAATGTCGATGCTGCCGTCCCGCAGGCCGACTTCCAGCTCTTCGGTGAACACACCCTTGGAGCCCAGTTTATCCAGGGACTTGTCCAGTATCTGGTCGCCTTTGGTGCTCATTCCTATTATCTCGGTGGCAAAGTTTGCCGCATGCAGCCGCTCGGCCACTGCGTTGGCCTGCCAGAGGGCCAGTTTGCTGCTCCGTGTACCAATCCGTATCGTCGTCCTGGCTTTCATATTCGTTGTCATATCTTTAATTTGTGCCGCGCAAATAGCCGGCTATCTGAATAGAACTATCTACAAACACCATCTTGGGATTCGCATTCCGCTCGATGTGATAATGCGCCTGGTTGAGTTCTTCGGTCAGTTGCCCGGCATTGGCCTGCGTGATCACTTTAGAGAATTTCTGTACAAAATCGAGCTCGTTTGGCGGCAAAAACCTGATCAGAGACTCATCCACCCCGTAGAGCATGACCTTGCGGAACAGATTGAGGGCATAGAGCAGAAAGTTCTTTTGGTTCTCGCGGCCCAGCTTCTGAAATTCCTCACTGCTATCCACCACTTTGTCGAACTTGTAAGTATAGCAGTTGCGCATCCAGTCGGTGAAGAACGAAAAGTAATCGCTGCTGATCTCGCTAGTTAGCTTCGTGGCGGCATTGAGACTCCCCTCCGCTAACTGTGAAATCTGGTAAGCGGCTGTCTGGTCTACTCCGTGCTTTTCCTGCAGGTAGGCGATCACCTCCTCTTCGGTAAAAGCGCGTACCCTTACGATCTGGGTGCGGGAGGTAATGGTAGCCAGCAGCTTTTCGGCTGACTGCGACACCAGCAAAAACAAGGTTTTGGCAGGCGGCTCTTCGAGCAGTTTCAGCAGGGCATTGGCAGCGAAAGGGTGCATGAGCTCGGGCAGCCAGATGAGCACGATCTTGTAATCGCCCTCAAATGCTTTCAGCGACACCAGCTTCACTAGCTGGCGGCTTTCCTCTTTGGATATGTTGCCTTGTTTGTTTTCAGCGCCGATGTGCTGCATCCATTCGTTGAGTCCCTGGTAGGGGTTGGCCAGCACGAATTCACGCCAGTCGGTCAGGAACTTCTGGCTCAGCACATCCTTGGTAATTGATTTGGTACTGGTGACCGGCATCACGAAGTTGAAATCCGGGTGTACCAGTTTGTTCATCTTCACGCAACTGCTGCACGTGCCGCATGAATCATCCGTTTGCCGGTCTTCGCAGTTGATGTAGGTAGCATAAGCCAGCGCCAGGGCCAGGTTGGCACTTCCCTCCTGCCCCAGAAACAACTGCGCATGCGCCACATGGTTCTGCCTTACAGAATTTGTCAGCAGTTGCTTGGTTTCCTGATGTCCTTTTATCTGCGAGAAATGCACGTTTTCAGTTTGTTAAATGGTTGAATTGTTAAATTGTTCCACTCAATGCCTGAATCAACAATTTAGCAATTGAACAATGCAGCCTTTACGCCTTCCTGTCCCATACCCGGTATTGCTGGGTCTGCTCGAATATTTCTGCTAAGATAGCCTTTTCTGTCTGGTCTAACTTTATCTGGCGGCGCTCCAGTACTTTTTCGGCTACCTCGTATGCCTTGCGCAGCTGGAACGTCTCGAAGCCGGAGGCACCGCCCCAGGCGAAGGAAGGTATAAAATTACGCGGATAACCTGCTCCGAAAACGTTTGCACTCACACCCACGACTGTACCGGTATTGAACATGGTATTGATGCCGCATTTGCTGTGGTCGCCCATGATCAGGCCGCAGAACTGCTGGCCTGTGCTCTTAAAGCCGCCCTTGGCGTAGTTCCATATCTTCACCTCTGCGTAGTTGTTCTTCAGGTTGGATGTGTTGGTATCGGCACCCAGGTTGCACCATTCGCCCAGCACCGAGTTGCCCAGGTAGCCTTCGTGCCCTTTGTTGGTATGGCCAAAGATAACGGAAGCCGCTACTTCGCCCCCTACCTTACAGAAAGGCCCGATGGATACATCGCCGCGCATTTTGCCGCCCACGTTCACGTTGCTGCCCTCGCCCAGTGCAAAAGGGCCTTTGATTACGGCGCCTTCGTGCACCTGTGCGTTCTTTCCGAGGTAGATAGGGCCATTCTCTGCATTGAGTATGGCAGCCCGGATCTTCACCCCTTCTTCAAGGAAGATATTTTCGGCATTGTACACAATGGTATGTTTATCGCCGATCGGCTGGCTTTGCCGGCCAGCGGTCAGCACCTGGTAGTCGCTGCGTATCTGCTGCCCGTTGAACACAAAAAGCTCCCATACCTCCCGGATGATGGTCTCGGGCCGGCATTCTTGCTTGTGGGCAAAGGTATAGCCTGCCAGGTCCTCTAAACTGTGCAGTTGCTGATCGCCTGCCTGCAGCGCCACCAGCATACCCTCCTGCCACAGGCTTTGTCCGTCCTGCAGCTCTTTTATCTGCTGCACCAGTTGCGCATCAGGGCATACTGCGCCGTTGATGTAGATATTCCGGGGCTGGAGCTCCGCCGGAAACTTCTCCTGCAGGTAGGGCTGCGTCAGGTAGGACACCGTGGCCTGCGCCTGCGCCTGCCATTTTTCGGCGATGGTCCTGATGCCCACGCGCACCTGAGCCACTGGTCTGGTAAAGGTCAGCGGCAGAAGCGACTGCCGGATGACAGCGTCATCGAAGAGAAGGATGTTTATCATAGCTACAAAAATAAAAAGTCTCCCTGATATTCTCAGGAAGACTTTGTAACGTTTTAACCAGGTATTCCGGTTTATTTTTTCTTGTAACGGGTGTTGAAACGCTCCACACGTCCAGCAGTATCCACGAAGATGTTTTTACCAGTATAGAAAGGGTGAGAAGCAGAAGAAACTTCCACTTTGATTACTGGATATTCTTTGCCGTCTTCCATGGTGATCTTCTCGTCAGAGTTCATCGTAGAACGGGTGATGAAT
>NZ_JSYF01000069.1:0-10000 GCF_054824225.1 Pontibacter sp. HJ8 | reverse complement strand
ACCTGCGGGATGATGACATACCAGGCTATGTAGCCGACGGTGTAGCCGATATAGGTATAGTCGGAGAGAATGTGCTGGTAGAAGAAGGCATGCAATCCCTGGCTGTCGAGCAGCTGGGCTTCTCAAAATGCCGCCTGTCGCTGGCGGTACCCAAAGGCGACGAGTACAATGACATCACGGACCTGGAAGGGAAGAACATCGCCACTTCTTATCCGAATCTGTTGCAGGCCTACCTGCAGGAGCGCGGGGTAAAGGCCAACATTCACACCATCAGCGGATCTGTAGAGATCGCTCCAAGCATAGGCCTGGCAGAAGCCATCTGCGATATTGTCAGCTCCGGCAGCACCCTGATCAGCAATGGACTCAAAGAGGTGGAACGCGTGTTTAATTCACAGGCAGTACTGATCGCTAACAATGACCTGTCTGCTGAAAAGAAAGCGATACTGGAGAAATTGCTCTTCCGGGTTCATGCCGTACAGCGTGCCCAGAAAGCCAAGTATATTCTGCTCAATGCACCCAATGATAAAATAGCGGAGATCAGCAATTTATTACCGGGAGCCAAATCCCCCTCCATTTTGCCTTTGGCAGAAGAAGGATGGAGCTCGCTGCACTCTGTTGTCAACGAAGATGATTTCTGGGAAATTATTGAAAAGCTGAAGGAGATGGGAGCACAAGGTATACTGGTAGTCCCTATAGAAAAGATGATCATATGATGCGCAAAATAGAATATCCGGTAGCTGCTGCGTGGCAGGAACTGGTGAAAAGGCCCACCAAAAATTATGAAGAACTGGAGGCAGGTATAGCACAGACCTTCAGGCTGGTGCGCGAGAAGGGAGATGGAGCATTGCAGGAGTTGGCACTGAAGTATGATGGCGTACAACTAACAAATCTGCTGGCGACAGAAGAAGAAATAGCCGCTGCAGAGTCTGCTATACCTGGCGAACTGAAAGATGCTATCCTGCAGGCGTACAGCAATATCCGGTTGTTTCATGCGCAGCAGTCAGAGCAACCCAAGCAGGTCGAAACCATGCCGGGTGTTACGTGCTGGCGCAAAAGTGTGGCGATTGAAAAAGTTGGTCTCTATATACCGGGTGGCACAGCCCCTTTGTTTTCGACGCTGCTGATGCTCGGGGTACCGGCACGATTGGCAGGTTGCCGGGAAATAGTGCTCTGTACGCCGCCTTCCAAAGAAGGCACCATTCACCCGGCCATTCTGTATACCGCTTCTCTTTTGGGAGTAACCAAAGTAGTGAAAGCCGGAGGCGCACAGGCCATAGCCGCCATGGCTTTCGGTACGGCAAGTGTACCGGCTGTTGATAAGATTTTTGGTCCCGGCAACCAGTATGTGACCGTGGCCAAGCAGATGCTGAGTAAAACCGGTGTGGCCATCGACCTGCCGGCCGGGCCATCTGAAGTGCTTGTTATAGCGGATGATTCGGCCAATCCGGCCTTTGTGGCAGCCGACCTGCTCTCACAGGCAGAGCACGGAGCCGACTCGCAGGTCGTACTGCTGACCAATTCTGCTCAATTGCTGAGCCAGGTGGAAGAAGAGTTGCACGCGCAGCTGGAAGTGTTGCCACGCAAAGAATTTGCCGCAAAAGCGCTTCAAAACAGCATGGGTATACTGTTGCAGGATGTGGAAGAGATGCTGCAGTTTTCCAATCTTTATGCGCCGGAGCACCTGATCCTGTCCGTCGATGGGTTTGAGGCGGTACTTGACCAGATCGTAAATGCCGGTTCGGTATTTCTGGGTAATTACAGCCCGGAATCTGCCGGAGATTATGCTTCCGGCACCAACCATACCTTGCCAACCAACGGTTATGCCCGGGCTTATAGCGGAGTTTCGCTGGACAGCTTCGTCAAAAAGATCACGTTCCAGTACATCACACCGGAAGGCCTGCAGAATATCGGCAGAACAATCGAGGTGATGGCTGAGGCGGAAGGTCTGGAAGCACACAAAAATGCAGTAAGTATCAGATTAAAGGAGGTAACTAATGTTTAACCTGGAGAAGATTGTGCGCCCCAATGTGCTGAAGATGAAAGCGTATTCCTCAGCGAGGGACGAGTTTAAAGGCGCGGCTAGTGTCTTTATTGATGCCAACGAAAATAACCTGGGCAGTCTGGCCGGTGACAACTACAACCGCTACCCGGACCCGCACCAGAAGAAGCTCAAAGCCAGCATTGCCGAAATAAAAGGAGTGAGGCCTTCGCAGATCTTCCTGGGTAATGGCAGCGACGAAGCCATTGATTTGTTGTTCCGGATGGTTTGCCGCCCGGGCCAGGACAGCATGCTCCACCTGCCGCCTACCTATGGCATGTATGAAGTATCGGCCAACCTGAACGAGGTGAAACTGGATGCCGTGCAATTGACAGTTGATTACCAGGTGCCGGTACAGGAGGTGCTGGAGCAGGTAAAACCTACGACCAAGCTGATCTTCATCTGCACGCCCAACAACCCGACGGGGAACAGCATTGAACGGGAAAGTATAGAAACCATCCTCCTGAGTTTCGAGGGGCTGGTTGTGCTGGATGAAGCCTACATTGACTTTGCCAATAGCCCGAGCTGGATCAGTAGACTGGATGAGTTCCCAAACCTGGTAGTGTTGCAGACTTTCTCCAAAGCCTGGGGGATGGCAGGACTGCGCTTAGGTATGGCGTATGCCTCGGAGGAAGTTATTTCCCTGATGGACAAGATCAAGCCACCGTACAACATCAACCAGGCCACACAAGAACTGGCACTGAAGTCGCTGCAACAGACCGAGCAACTGGCCTATATGGTGGAGGAGATCGTGCAGGAGCGTGAGATGCTGGTGCAGGCACTACCGACCCTGAAAACGGTGGAGAAGGTATACCCATCCGATGCAAACTTTCTGCTGGTCAAAGTAAAAGATGCCAATGGCCTCTATAACTACCTGCTGGAGAAAGGTATCGTCGTACGCAATCGATCCGGCTTGCCCGGTTGTGAGGGTTGTCTGCGTATTTCAGTGGGCACTACCGAAGAGAATCAACAGCTGTTCCAGGCAATGGCTAATTTTAGTATTTAGACAATAGTAGTTAGAGTTCAGACTGTAATTTTTACTCATTCAATCAAGAAGTCTATCGTCTAAAATCTAACTTCTAACATCTCTCATAACATGAAAAAAGCATTATTTATTGACCGGGACGGCACCATATTGGTGGAGCCCAAAACGGATTTTCAGGTAGATTCCTTCGAAAAGTTTGAATTTATACCCAAGGTCATCCGCAACCTCTACAAGATCTACTCGGAGCTGGAGTACGAGTTTGTGATGGTCACTAACCAGGACGGACTGGGCACCGATTCTTATGCCGAAGAAACCTTCTGGCCTTATCAGAACAAAATGCTCGACATACTCCGAAGTGAAGGAGTAGAGTTTGCCGATATCCTGATTGACCGCAGCTTTGAGCACGAAGGCCTCGAAACCCGCAAACCAGGTATAGGCATGATGACAAACTACCTTTCCGGAGCGTATGACCTGGCCAACTCCTATGTGATCGGCGACAGGATGACAGATATTCAACTGGCCAAAAATCTGGGAGCAAAAGCCATCTTCATAGGCGAGGAACCCGTAGCAGAAGCTGCTTTCAGCACCCATGACTGGGACGAGATCTATACCTTTCTGAAGCTGCCGCAACGCAGTGCCAGCATACGCCGCCAAACCAACGAAACAAACATTGCCATCGACCTGAACCTGGACGGTACCGGAAAAATGAACATTCATACCGGTCTGGGCTTCTTCGATCACATGCTTGAACAGCTGGCCAAGCACGGTAAACTGGATCTGGATATACAGGTGAAAGGCGATCTGCACATTGACGAGCATCATACCATCGAAGATACGGGCCTGGCTTTGGGCGAAGCATTCCTGGCAGCTTTGGGTGACAAAAAAGGGATCAGCCGGTATGGTTTCCTGCTGCCAATGGATGATGTACTGGCACAGGTAGCCATTGATTTCAGTGGCCGACCCTGGACAGTATGGGATGCAGAATTCAGGCGAGAGAAAGTAGGGGATATGCCGACAGAGATGTTCTACCACTTTTTCAAGTCCTTTAGTGATACCTCGAAGAGCAATCTGAACATCAAGGCCGAAGGGCAAAACGAACACCACAAGATCGAAGCGATCTTCAAAGCCTTTGCCAAGGCGATCCAGATGGCTGTGCAGCGGAATCCACTGGACAGCTCCATCCCAAGTACCAAAGGGACGCTGTAAGTATCGTTAAACAAAAGAGGGACTGCCACATGACAGTCCCTCTTTTGTTTAAGTACTTATAAATTAAAAATCAGCAGGCGCGTAGCCAGGTGCTGGCGGCCTCTATATCTTCAAATGTTCTGATATGGCTCATGTCTTCTGTATTCTTCAAAGCCTTGTCGGTAGAAAGCCGGCTAAAGGTGCTGGGCGAGTAAACCCAGGCAAAACATTCGCAGCCGGCTGCCTGCATACGCGGCATCCAATCCTGGCCCACCCATTTGGAGGCTCCTGACCAGATTCCTTCCACATTGGTGTTGTCATTTAATACTTTAGCGCATTCCCTTTCCTGCAAAAAATCCAGAATCTTTTCGCAGCCCGCGACCACACTGTCATAATTCTGATAGCCACGCCAATTTACGTACAACCAGTTATCGGTATAGTTGTACTCAATTAGGATGTTGTGTTCTCTATACAAAATTTCGTTTCTAACCAGTTTCATATGTGTGTTACTGTGGCGAAAGGGCTGCAAATCCAGCATTCATTTCCAGCAGGTTCCGGATAGAGTATAATTTCCAATCTGTTCATCAGGCTTCGATAAATGAAGCCTTCAGCAAGCCTGTAAGGATTTTTGATCAGCAAAAACTAGTCCTAAACGTTTTTCATTCACTAAAGAAATGCTAAGGCTGTGATAAAGAGCGCATTTGTGGGAAGCAATTAAATTTCGCAAGATGTACATTTCCCAAAAGTGGAAATATAGCTGCCGATCTTTCCCAACAATGTAATGGAAGATCGCATCGGGACGATGGGGTTACGCATCTCCGCCTATAGGATGAGTGAGCGCAGAAAACCAGGTATAGCCATCTGGTAAGGGCAAGATAGGAGGAGCGTATACCTGGAGGCCTTTTTAAATTTATACTGAGAAGAAACAGGTATGGTTTTAGAAATAAGCAGGCGGTTGCCCCAAAAGCTGGTCCATCTACCTGCCGGCAAAAAAAGCAGATATAATTTGTATTTGTTAGAATCGCCCGTAAATTTGTGAATCAGGAAGGTATAGAAATTCCTGAACAACAATTTTAAAAGAGACAATGATACAAACTCTTCATATGGCATGGTGGTGGCACGTTACTATAAGTATCGTGAACAGCCTTGCTATAACCAGGAAGATTTGATTTATAGCATTAACCCAAAGGTATAAAAAGCCTGCTGTTCACATGAATGGCAGGCTTTTTTGTTTTTACGCAATCCAAACCCGATGACCAAGTATAACATTACCACCACCTACAAACGTCTCCTGGCCGACATCCTGACGCCGGTAAGCGTATACCTGAAGCTGCGCGACCGCTACCCCAATAGCATTCTGCTGGAGAGCTCGGATTACCACGGTGCCGAAAACAGTTTCTCCTACATCTGCTGCAGCCCGATGGCCAGTATAAAAGCTGATAATGAAATCCTGACTGAGCTCTTCCCGGATGGCAGCACCCGCCAGACGCCCATCATCAAAGAAACGAATGTACCGGCGCAATTGTCAGCCTTTGCAAAGAGCTTTGAAGTAGAGAAGACGGGCTTTAGCTTCATCAACAACGGACTGTTCGGATACATGAACTATGATGCCGTCCGGTATTTCGAAGAAATAGACCTGAAACTGCGCCCCGAACGTCAACAGCTGCCCGATCTGTATTATGCGGTGTACCGCTACATCATCGCTATCAACCACTTCACCAACGAGGCCTACATTTTCTCGCACAGCTACAACCAGGACGATGATAATGGCATTGCACAACTCGAAGCCTTGCTGAACAGTCGCAATATTCCGAGCTATACCTTTAAAACCACTGGCCAGGAAGCTTATAATATCAGCAGCGATGGTTTTTTGAAGAACATTCAAAAGGCCCGGGAGCATTGCTTCCGGGGCGACGTGTTCCAGTTGGTGCTTTCCCGCAGATTTGAGCAGGCCTTTCAGGGAGACGAGTTCAATGTATACCGGGCTTTGCGCTCTGTAAATCCTTCGCCCTACCTGTTCTACTTTGACTATGGCAGCTTCAAGATCTTTGGCTCTTCGCCGGAAGCGCAACTGGTGATCAAAGACGGCAAAGCCAGCATTTTCCCGATTGCGGGCACTTTCCGCAGAACGGGTGACGATGCCGCCGATGCCGCGCTGGCCGAAAAGCTGCTGGCCGACCCCAAAGAAAATGCCGAGCACGTGATGCTCGTGGATCTGGCCCGAAACGACCTGAGCCGCAACGGACACAGCGTGGAGGTAGAGACGTTCCGCGAAATACAGTATTACTCCCACGTCATTCACCTGGTATCCAAAGTGTCGGGTCAAATGCATAGCCAGGAAGATTCACTACAGATGGTGGCCAGTACCTTTCCGGCCGGCACACTTTCCGGCGCGCCCAAGCACAGAGCCATGCAGCTCATCGATACTTATGAAACCACCAACCGCGCTTTTTACGGCGGTTGTATCGGCTTCCTGGATTTCAATGGCAACTTCAACAGTGCCATCATGATCCGCTCGTTTCTGAGCAAAGACTATAAGCTTTTCTACCAGGCAGGGGCCGGCATTGTGGCGGCTTCCGATCCGCAAAGCGAGCTGCAGGAAGTGGATAATAAACTGATGGCGCTTCGCAAAGCCTTAACCTTAGCACAGGAGATCAACTAATATGAACGTTCTGGTAATCGATAATTACGATTCTTTCACCTACAACCTGGTTCACCTGCTGCAGGAACTGGGCGCAGAAGTAACGGTGCGTCGCAACGACAAAACGACGCTGGAAGAAGTCAGCCGGTTTGATAAGATTCTGCTCTCGCCCGGCCCGGGTATACCTGACGAAGCAGGTATGCTGAAAGAGATAATACGCACTTTTGGTCCGACGAAGAGCTTGTTTGGCGTGTGCCTGGGTCATCAGGCAATAGGAGAGGTATACGGTGGTAAGTTGTTTAACAGCAACCAGGTATGGCACGGGATCGCGACGCCGGTTCGGGTTGTTTGTGAGCAGGAACCGCTTTTCACTGATGTGCCGAAGCAGTTCAATACCGGCCGCTACCACTCCTGGCTGGTGGAGCAGCAACTGCCCGATTGCCTGGTACCCACAGCGGTGGACGAAGCCGGCAACATCATGGCGCTCCGCCACAAAGCCCACGATGTACGCGGCGTACAGTTTCACCCGGAATCGATCCTGACGGAGCACGGAAGGGAAATAATTAAGAACTGGCTGTTTAATTAGACGCTAGACATTAGACTTTAGATAATAGACTTTTTGCAAAGTCATAAATCCAGAAAGAGTCTAACATCTAAAATCTAACATCTAAAATATCAAAAAATGAAAGAAATACTCAACCATTTATTCGAGCATAAAACACTGAGCAAAGAGCAGGCGCGGGAAGTGCTCGTCAACATCACGGGCGGCAAGTATAACCTGAGCCAGATCTCCAGCTTTTTGACCGTGTACATGATGCGCTCCATCACGGTGGAGGAACTGGAAGGCTTTCGCAACGCGCTGCTCGACCAGTGCCACCGCGTGGACCTGTCAGCTTATAACCCGATAGACCTGTGCGGTACGGGCGGTGACGGGAAGGATACGTTTAACATCTCGACCCTGTCTTCTTTTGTGCTGGCGGCCAATGGTATTCCTGTTGCCAAGCACGGCAACTACGGCGTGTCGTCGTCCTGCGGCTCCTCGAATGTGCTGGAAGCACTTGGCATCAGGTTCACCACCGATACCGATGCCCTGGAACGCAGTATAGCTACCTATAACATCTGTTTCCTGCATGCGCCCTTGTTCCATCCGGCCATGAAGAGTGTGGGCGCCATCCGTAAAGACCTGGCCGTGAAAACATTCTTCAACATGCTGGGACCGATGGTGAATCCGGCTTTCCCGAAGCTACAGATGGTAGGCGTGTACAGCCTGGAACTGGCCCGCATGTTCGGATACCTGTACCAGCAGCAAACCGATGTGAAGTATAGCATCATCCATACCCTGGACGGCTACGACGAGATTTCACTGACCAGCCCTTTTAAAGTGATCTCTGATAAGGAAGAATCTTTACTGGATGCGGGAGCGCTAGGCCTGCCCCGCCTGCAGCAGGAGCAGATCCTGGGAGGAGGCACCATCGAAAATGCGGCCCGGATCTTTTTAGATGTGATCAAAGGGGAAGGAACAGCGGCGCAGGAAGCCGTAGTAGCCGCCAATGCAGGTATGGCCATTCAGTGCGCAAGGCCGGAATACAGCCTCCTGGATGCTGTTGCTTTGGCTAAAGAAACACTTGCATCCGGAAGGGCTTACACCTTATTCAACAAGTTAATAGGAGACAAAGAACTGGCTATTGCTTGATCCTCTTCTCATCTCCACATCTCCTTATTTACAAATCAAAAGACATGAACATACTTGACCAAATCATTGCCCATAAGTATACTGAAGTAGCCGAACGCAAAGCTTTGTACCCGGTGAAACTACTGGAGAAAAGCTTATACTTCGAAACTCCCTGCCAGTCGTTGGAACGGTACCTGTTGCGCCCGGATAAGAGCGGGATCATCGCCGAGATCAAACGCAAGTCTCCTTCCAAAGGCGACATCAACCCGTATGTGTCGGTGGAGCGCACCTCCATCGGTTACATGCAGGCGGGCGCTTCGGCTTTGTCTATTCTTACCGATACGAACTTTTTTGGCGGCAAGAACGAAGACTTGATAACCGCCCGCAAGTACAACTACTGCCCGATCCTGCGCAAAGACTTTGTGGTAGACGAGTACCAGATCGTGGAAGCGAAGTCGATCGGTGCGGACGCCATCCTGCTGATCGCGGCTGCCCTAGAGCCGGCGCGCCTGAAAGAACTGGCTGCATTTGCCCGCTCGCTTGGCCTGGAGGTGCTGCTGGAAGTACACGATAAGGAAGAACTGGACGAGGCTTTCAACGAGTATGTGAGTGTAGTAGGGGTAAACAACCGCAACCTGAAAACATTCAGAACCGATATTGGCTTATCCTTTGAACTAGCCCAGTACATACCTGCTGGTATCACCAAGGTTTCCGAAAGCGGCCTGAGCCAGCCCCAGACGCTGGTCGAGTTGCAGCAGGCGGGTTACAACGGCTTCCTGATCGGAGAGACCTTTATGACCGATAGCCGTCCTGAGCGTGCAGCAGCTGCTTTTATTAAAGAATTGCGTCAGTTACAGGAGCTTAAAGCACAAACAGCATGAAAGTTAAAGTATGCGGCATGCGCCAGCCGGAAAACCTGAAGCAGATCGCAGCGCTTCAGCCGGATTTCATGGGGTTTATTTTTTACGAAGGATCCAAACGCTTCGCAGAGGGGTATATTACGCCTGAGCTTCTGGCCAATCTGCCGGCAGGTATAAAAAAAATCGGGGTGTTTGTAAATGAAGCGACTGACGTTATACTAGCCACCGCGCACAAGTATAAACTGGATCTGGTACAACTGCACGGGCGCGAATCTCCGAAGCAGTGCCAGGAGCTCAAGAATGCGGGTCTGGAGGTAATTAAAGCCTTTTCCGTAGACGATCGATTCGTGTTTGAGAACACCCTACTGTATGAAAGAAGCTGCGACTATTTCCTGTTCGACACGCGTGGCAATAACTACGGCGGCAACGGAACGGTCTTCGACTGGGAAATACTGAAAGGCTACCTGTCTGACAAGCCCTATTTCCTGAGCGGCGGCCTGAACCTGGAAAATTTGAAGAGCAAGGAGTTTGAAAAGATCCGCCCCAAGCCCTATGCCATCGATGTAAACAGCGGTTTTGAGCTGGAGCCGGGGCTAAAGGATGTTGGGCAAGTGAAGGA
>NZ_JSYF01000542.1:170-2897 GCF_054824225.1 Pontibacter sp. HJ8 | reverse complement strand
CCCCGCCGGCCAGGCGAAGCTATACAACAATGTCAGGTTAAAGTCTGA
Source organism: Pontibacter sp. HJ8 (assembly GCF_054824225.1). Lineage (NCBI taxonomy): Bacteria > Pseudomonadati > Bacteroidota > Cytophagia > Cytophagales > Hymenobacteraceae > Pontibacter > Pontibacter sp. HJ8. The sequence continues at coordinate 2,849 of NZ_JSYF01000542.1, read as the reverse complement.
GAAGCCGCAGCCACGACAGCAGAATACGAGCGGCAAGCCCGCATCAGCGTAAGGTATAGGCGCAGCTAAATGATACAGCAGCTGACAGTGGTCATGAAATACTCCGGATTTCTCACTGTGTCCGAAATGACAAACAGTCGTTCGTAAAGCAGAATAACCTTTCACAACCTAAACCGGTAACAAATAAGACCTAATCAAACCCACTAAGACTATGCTTACCGGACGCGTGAATGCACCTGAGATCAATACAGAACATGGCTGGCTCAACACCGACCGGGCCTGGTCCATCAAAGACTTCAGGGGCAAGATCGTGCTGCTCGACTTCTGGACCTTCGGCTGCATCAACTGCCAGCACATCGTGCCGGACCTGAAGCGGCTGGAAGAAGAATTTGCGGAAGTGCTTGTCGTGGTAGGCGTGCACTCGGCCAAGTTCGATGCCGAGCGGCAGAACGAAACGATACGGCAGGCGATCCAGAAATTCGGCATTGAGCACCCGATCGTGAACGACGCTGATTATCAGGTATGGAATCAGTTCGGGATAAAAGCCTGGCCTACCACCGTCCTGATCGACCCGAAAGGGAAAGTGATCGGGCAGCATGCAGGCGAAGGCGTGTATGATACCGTGCGACCCTACCTACAGAAACTCAAAGAGGAATTCAAAGACGTACTGAACCGAGAGCCGCTGCGTTTCCACGTGGAGCAAGCCGACGGGGCACTGCTAAACTTTCCATCCAAGCTCACCAGCGACAGCGAAGGGAATATCTATCTATCGGACAGCGGCCACAACCGTATCCTGAAGCTCAACCAGGAAGGGCAGGTGCTGGAGGTGATTGGAAGCGGAGAAAAGGGTTTTGCGAATGGCGGTTTTGCGGATGCTACTTTCTATGAGCCGCACGGCCTGGCCCTGCACGGACAGACCCTTTATGTGGCCGATGCCAAGAACAATTCCATCCGGAAGGTAGACCTGCAGCACCGGATGGTAAGTACTGCTGCCGGGACGGGAGAACTGGATTACTACTTCCACGACGACAGCATAGGTATACCTGTGAATCCCAACAGCCCCTGGGACCTGCTCATCTACGGCGACAGCATGTTCATTGCCAATGCGGGCAATCACCAGATCCTGCGCATGGACCTGGAAACGGAGCAGGTATACCGCTTTGCCGGCAGCGGCCGCGAAGCCCTGACCGACGGGCCACTACGTGAGGCCGCTTTTAACCAGCCCAGCGGATTGGCCATCAACGGGAATGTGCTCTATGTAGCCGATGCCGAGGCAAGTGCGATCCGTACCGTGAATCTGAAAACCGGGATGGTGCTCACGCCATTGGGGCGGGGCCTCTTTGACTTTGGCGACGTGGACGGGTTCGTGGACGACGCGCTGCTGCAGCATGGTGTGGGGGTGGAGATCATCGACAGCGACGTCTACATTGCCGACACCTACAACGGCAAGGTGAAGGTGCTCGACATGTCACGGAACAGGGTGCGCACCCTCACCGATGGCCTGCATGAGCCCAACGATGTGCTATACCTGAACGGGCAACTCTGGGTCACCAGCACCAACAGCCACCAGCTGTTCCGGGTAGACCTGCACAGCGGAGAGAAGCAGGAGGTTATGGTGAAGTTTAAAAGTTAGAAAGGTATAAGTTTGACAGTTGGGAGGTTATACCTTTACTCGCTCTTCAATAAGCTGCATGCGCAGTTTCCGGAAAAACCTGAGCGTGACCTGAAAGATCGGGCTCATGATGAAGGTATAGAAGAAGGTAGCCACAAAAACGGGCCCGCCCATCAGGTAGCCGATCAGCAGAATGATACTTTCTACCAGGATGCGGGAGTGGCTGACGGATAAGCGTGTTCTTTCCGAAACCGTCATCATGAAACCGTCGCGGGGACCGGCGCCCACGCCACCGGCAACATAAAGGCCACCGGCTATACCTCCTATAATAACTGAGCAGGCCAGGTTGATGTAGTCCAGCAGGGTGTTGGTGGCAGCAGGCAGGAAATCGAGCCAGAGAAACAGGTCCATGAAAGGGCCGATCAGGAGCGCGTTCAGAAAAGTACCGATGTTGATGTATTTGCGGTTAACGAACCACGAAATTGCCACAAAAAACAGCCCTATGAGCGCACTCCAGGTGCCGATGGTGAAACCAAATTTCTGAAACATGGCCACATTCAGCACCTCCCAGGGGTGCAGTCCCAGGTACTTTACCTTCACAGCGATGGCATTGGCAAAGCCAAACAACATCAACCCCAAAAAGAAAAAACTATAGCTAATAACTCTCTCGCGCATAATATCAACGCCCCTGATTCAGAAGGGACTGGGCTAAAACAAAATCGGACGCAAGAAAGTTAATTTTAACCAGATAAGTTCGAAGTCAATGTTCCGACATCAAAGATTTTTCAGCCTGCCGTTGCGGTAAGCTGTCCTGTTTCACTTCCCGATTTGTGCCTGAAGGCCAGGTATAGTAGCGCCGCAAGTATACCTGATTTGGCCGGATCAGGCCGCAGTTTGCTTTTCCAGAAGTTCCTTCACCCGCCGGGCCTGCTGCACGTGGCGTTGCTGGTGCAGTACCACAAACTCCAGTGTCTCCCCGATGCGCAGTTTCAGCAGCTTAAAGAATTCCACAGGTATAGCCTTTTTGTTCAGGTCGGCCCTCTTGGCACTGGCCAGCAGGTTCAGCA
>NZ_JSYF01000542.1:0-160 GCF_054824225.1 Pontibacter sp. HJ8 | reverse complement strand
CCTGCCCCCTTCGAAGGGGGACTTGCTGCCGCTGCTATTCATCAAGCATGAGTTATGTAGCAGCAGGTATAGCGGACAGGTATAGCAGACATCCTTACAACAGAAGCTACGAAGTTAGAGCTTGAGCCAGGTGCACCTTTAGGGCAACACACTGTTTGAG
>NZ_JSYF01000541.1:0-2525 GCF_054824225.1 Pontibacter sp. HJ8 | reverse complement strand
CGGCCCAAAGAAAAGCTCCCAGAAAGCCTGCTGCTACCGTGACGCTTATGGCGATAAGTAAGAAGATGATGAACATGGCGTATTGAGTTATGAGTCTTGAGTTCTGAGTCCTGAGTTTATTCTCATTTCTCATTTCTCATTCCTAATTCTTAATTTGAAATTCTTAATTAATCAAAGTCCGGCGCGTTTGGCGGCGTACTTCACGGAGAGCGTGGCAAAGGTCATCACGCTCAGGGTGCTGATCGGCATTAGGATGGCAGATACGATGGGAGTGAATAATCCCATCACCGCCATGGTTAGCCCCACCACGTTGTAGGCCAGCGAAACGGCGAAGGTCAGCAGGATGAGCTTCATAGTCTTTCTAGAGAAGTTGAGGAAGACGCTCAGCTTGTCAAAGGCCTCCGCATCGAGAATGGCATCGCAGGAGGGTGAGAAGTTGGACACGCTATTGGTCAGTGCTATACCTGCATCGCTCTGTTTCAGCGCACCGGCATCGTTCAAGCCGTCTCCCACCATCAGCACCTGGTGCTGTCCCTGCTGCTTGAGGCGCTGGATGTATTCCAGTTTCTGCACCGGTGACTGGTTAAAGTTCAATTCGGCTTCCTGGCCCAGCAGTTCTTTCAGACGTGCTTCCTCGTGGTTGTTATCCCCGGAAAGCACAGCAATCTTCTTATCGCCAAGTCCCTGTAAGACTGACTGCAGCCCTTGTCTGTATACATTGAAGAAGGTATAATACCCCAGCACGATGCCGTCCACGGAAACGTAGACCGTTGTCTTCAGTGTGTCTTTCAGTTTATCCGCCGGAACGCCCAGGTAGGCCGAAGAACCGATCCGGACGAAGAGCCCGTTGACATCACCTGCCAGTCCTTTGCCGGCATATTCCTGGAAATTCTGAACCGCCGCTGTCTCGCCCGATAAGGCCTGGCTGATGCGCTGGCTCAAGGGGTGCGTGGAATGACGCAATACCGAAAGTATCGCTTGCTTCTGCTCAATAGATAGTTCTTTGCCAGTGTAAGTTAGCTCCGCTGAACTTGGCTCGGTCAGCGTACCCGTTTTGTCAAACACGACCGTATCGATCTTAGCCAGTGTCTCCACGACAGCTATGTTCTTGAGGTAAAACTTGTTCCGGCCAAACACCCGCACGGTATAGCCGTGTACAAAGGGCGTAGCCAGGGACAAGGCACAGGGGCAGGCAATGATGAGCACGGAGGTAAATGCTTTTATGGCTATGTCCGTGTCGCGTGGCACCCAGTAAATGAGGGATCCCGCAGCTACCATCAGGGTCACGATAATGAACCACTTGCCGGCAATGTTGGAGTAGGTATGCAGGTTTTGCACTTCGTTTTTAGAGAACACGTTGTCATTCCATAGTTGCGTCAGGTAACCTTGCGATACTTCTTTGACGATCTCCAGCTCAATGCTCTCTCCTACCTGGCGTCCTCCGGCATAAATCACTTCTCCCATCACTTTCTCCACCGGCTCCGATTCACCCGACACAAAGCTATAATCGATCATGGCGCGGCCCCGCAGCAGGATCGCATCGGCAGGTATAAGCTCCTGATTCCGGATCCGGATCCGGTCCCCTACTTTCAGGTTTCGTACGGCTGTAGAGGACTCTTCCCCGTTCTCTTCGAGCACGGTGATGGATACCGGGAAATAAGAGGTATAGTCCCTGTCGAAGGAAAGCGTGTCGTAGGTTTTTTGCTGAAAATACTTGCCGATCAGCATGAAGAACACCAGCCCGGTAAAGGAGTCCAGGTAGCCTGGCCCGCGTCCTGTCAGAATATCAAACAGGCTCACGAAGAAGAGCGCCAGCAGGCCGGTCGAGATGGGCAGGTCGATGTTGACCATACGCTGCCGTATACCCTGCCAGGCAGAAGTAAAGAAACCACGGGCACTGTAAATGAAGACAGGTATAGCAAGCAGGATGCTCAGGTAACCGAAGAAAGAGCCAAAGTTTCGTTGCAGCCCCTGTGTAAAGTCTAGGTAGTCCGGGAAAGCGAGCAGCATGACGTTACCGAAGGCAAACCCTGCTATACCTAACTTATAAGTAATGGTGCGGCTTTGCCTGCTTGTTTTTTTGCCGTCCGTATCGGCCAGTGTGATGGCCGGTTCATAGCCGATGCGGGCCAGCAGCGCCACTACCTGGCGCAGAGACGTTTTGTCGTGGTGATAGGTGATCGCCACTTCTTTGCGGAGGAAGTTGACGGTAGACTCGGCTACACCCGGATTGAGTTTAAACAGGTTTTCCAGCAGCCAGATACAGGAGCTGCAGTGCATCTGAGGGATGTAGAAAGTCAGTTTAGCGATCTTATCGCTCTTGAAATTGAGCAGCTGCGCCTCTACACCTGGATCATCCAGGTAGGCGAATCGGGCATCCGAAAAGGGCTTTTTGCCTGACAGCCCCGGATTTTCTTCTAGGTTAAAGTAAGTGCAGAGGTTATTTTCTTCGAGTAGTTCATAAACAGCTTTACACTCATCGCCGCAGAACGCTTTGTCGTGCGCCAGAACGGGTTCGTCCTTGC
>NZ_JSYF01000540.1:0-1513 GCF_054824225.1 Pontibacter sp. HJ8 | reverse complement strand
TCACTACTATATAGCGTTTAAAAAGCAAGTTTAACTCTTCAGAAAAAATCAGCATGATGCGCATAACGACCATTTCCTCGTTGCTGCTCCTGGGCACAACGTTCGGCTACCTGATGAAGGGATGGCTAACGCCCGGTGAGTTCGACATTGACCTCAACGAAGAAGAAATACATCTGTATCTCTAGACAAGTGATTTAGTATTTTGATAGCAGAAAAGCGGGCCCTCCGGTCTGCTTTTTTCATTTAGCATACTGGCAGTTTAGGTTAATCCTCCCTGATCCAGTACTTTTATAGTTTCCAATCCATATACAACCCACAACATGACATTACAGGAAAAAATAAGCTACATTATTGGTCGCGACATGGCTACCAATCTGAAAAAACAAGGAATCGAGATCGAGGCGGAATCTTTTACCAAAGGCCTGAAAGAAGTACTGGCGGGTCAGCCTTCCTCCCTTTCGCAGGAAGAAGTGCAGCAGGCGATGATGCAGCTGCAGCATGAAATGACCCAAAAGCAAGGTGCCCAAGGTTCTGAAAACCAGAAAGAAGGCGAAGCTTTCCTGGCTCAGAACAAGAATAAAGACGGTGTTCAGACGCTCCCAAGCGGCCTGCAGTACCAGGTATTGAAAGAAGGCACAGGAAAGTCGCCTTCTGCATCCGATAAAGTTACCACGCATTATCACGGCACCCTGATCGACGGTACTGTATTTGACTCCAGCTATGAGCGTGGGCAGCCTGCTACATTTCCGGTAAATGGCGTGATCGCAGGATGGACAGAAGCCCTCCAATTGATGAAAGAAGGTGCGAAATGGAGACTCTTCATCCATTCTGACCTGGCGTATGGTTCGCAGGGGGCCGGTGATGCCATCGGACCGAATACAGCACTTATATTTGATGTGGAACTGATCTCAGTTCACTAGAAATGAAAAATCAGGTATGCGCGGGAAAGCCCGGGTATACCTGATTCTTGTTTAGATGCCGGCTGTCTTGAGGTCGGTCACAGACATTTCCCTGAGCCAGCGGCGACTCTCCTCCTGGTAGAGGAAGTGATGCATGATCAGGAAGTTATCCCCGTCCATCAACTCATCCCCGTCTATCTCATGCACCATGCTGTTGTAAGCAAAGACGGGCATCACAACGGCAATAAACACATTCTTCTGCACAGCGCGCAGCACCTCCGGGAATATGTATTTGAAAACCCATTGCTGGTCATTTTTTTCAATGGCTAAACGGTCCTGCAGGTCCAGTATCCACTTTTGCGGCTTGTACATCCGTACCATGCCCATGATATGCGTATAGCCCTGACGCAGTTCCACAGAACTTACCTCCCCTATCCATTTGATGTACAAGGTCTCCTCTTCCTGGTTGTAGTTTAGGATCAGGCTATCCTGCAGCACCTTTCTCTCCTTGTCACCCACAGTAAAATGCTTACCGAAGGCTTGTGTGCCCATTAGATTATCTGTAAACATATAAGTATGAGATTTGCAGCTTTTAACTAAAGTTGGTATTGGTG
>NZ_JSYF01000068.1:0-14494 GCF_054824225.1 Pontibacter sp. HJ8 | reverse complement strand
AAACCAGTAGCTATACCTAGATCTACTTTGTATGTGGCCGGAGTAACCGGTTTAGTTCTCTGACAGTTCCTGCCTGGACTCTACCTCTCTTTTGATGTTCTCGAGTCCTTTTTCGAAGTCCTCTCCTACCGTGCTGTTCACCAGTAATCCCGAAAACTTGTTGATGGTGCCGTCCCCCATATATTTATCCAGGTATAGGGTCAGCTTTGTGCCTTCCTGTGTTTCCTCCAGGGTAAAGGTCCCACGGGCAATGTCACTGTTTTCCATCTCCAGGTTCGTGACAAGGCGCTTGTTTTGCTCTGCTTTCAGGATCGTGACTTTTCCGGTTTTCACATCGGATTGCTGGCTCGTCCAGCTGTATTTAGCGCCTTCACCTTGGGTAGGCCCGGCATAGGTCAGCTTCGTTTTAGGATCATTCTGATGCCAGGGCACCCACTTGGACCAGTTACGGAGCTCGTGAATCTGTTCGTAGGTAGCCTCAGCCGGCGCATTGATCACTATATCGCGTTGAATATGGATGCGCGAAGGCAGGCATACAGATATAATTACCAGGATAACGATGAGCGTTACCACACCAATACCAAAAGAAGTTAATAGGTTCATGTAGAGCTACTAGGACTATGATTAAAGATTTATCAATAAAAGACTGCTAAGTATAATGTTTAAACAAACAAAAGGATCGAAAAAAACCACAGCTGACGCTGTGGCCTTTCTCAGATGGAAATTCAATACTAATGTATAGGCCTGTATACGCTGTTTTTCAGAAAAGTATACACCGGCTTACCGCTTATACCCTCCTATATAGTCCTAATACATATTCCCGGTGTCGCGACGGCCATAGTGGTCGTCCCCAAAGTCCCTGAACTCGTCTTCGTTTCCGTAAGAAGCATCGTGGCGGTAGCCATGATTTCCGCGGCTGTCGAAGTTGCGGTACAGGTCGCCTTCCTCGGGATTATCATAGTTCGGGTTATAGCCGGTGGTATAGCGGTAGCGGGTTCGTTCGAAATTATCCGGATCGGTATGGAGCGGATTTCCCCGGCGTACCTGATCCAGGTCGTTTTCAGTACCGTACGGTAACCCATACTCATCTTGGCGCGGCACACCGGTATAGTTGCTGGTGTCGTACAGGGTGTTGTAATAATCCTCCCGCATGCCCTGGTTGCCGCCCCTGCGGCCAAACTCCTCGCTTTGCCGGGCACGATAGTGCTGGCCCGGACCTCTGTTCTCGTTTCTCCAGCCACGGCTATACCCTTCCAATCGTCTTTCCTGATCGTGCGGATGCTCCTGCCTGTACTGCTGGCTGAAATCTCCATAGTTCTGCTCTCTGTTATCTCTCATGGTTTTAGTTTGTAAAGAATAAAACAGCAGGAGCCTTCGCTCCTGCCGCTGTAAATAAATTCAGGATTGCTGTATCAATGGCGGTTATGACGGTCTTCGTAGCGGTCATGTCGCCGGTCACTACCCTGCTTCCAGCGGTCCAGGTTGCTGTAGCTGCTGTCTTCGCCAAAGTGGTCTCTGCCTTCGGTGTGATTTCGGCCGGCAAATCCGCCGCTGTAGTCGTTGTCATACATGCGGTTGCCTTTCTCGTAGCGCCGGTACGACTCGTAGTCGCCTATGGAGGCGTGGCCCATGTAGGCATTCTGGTCTTTGTCACCCCGGCTTACAGCATGCCCGAAACGCTCGTCTGCCAGGCCATACCTTTCGCGGGAGCGGCCCTGGCGGCGCAGGTCATCATAGTCTCTGTTGCTGTAGTCGGCACGGGCGTCGTAGTGGCGGTCGGAGTTATAGCCATCATCCGGCGTATAGGTCATGCCATAGGGATTATCTTCCTGACCATGGCTCCGGCGGGTATAATCTTCCCCGCTGTACTGCGCGCCTCCTACCTGGTAGCGCCCCTGCGGAAACGAGTAGCCCTGATCGGTGTTGGTATTGAAGGAGCGTGTGTCGTAAAAATCATTTTCCTGCTCCCCATACCCACTGTTGAAGCGTGAGTCTACGGTATAATTTCCGCGATCAGAATTTTCTCCGTGATGATGGCCATGCACCCAGCGTGGCTCCCTATTTCGGTTGTCGCGGTTTTCATCTCTGTTGTTTCTCATAGCTTAAAGATTTAGAATTTACATGCTTACAAATTGTTTTTACGGCGGCACCCTGCCTTTGGGTTAACCCCGGCCAGCTAAACTCCTGCCCGAAATGCCCGTTTATAAAGGTGAAACTAAAACTGATAAAGCTATGGAACCATATAACTGGCACGACCAACCTGGCTTCTGGAATGACCGCCCGGACTACCGGGAGCGGGAGCAGCAGCCCAGGCTGGATGAATCGGCTTACCGGGGGGCTTACCGCCTCGACACAGACAGCAGGCATCACAACGTAACCACCTACGACGGCTTTCTGACAGACTCCGGTCCGCAGCACGGCGGGGACTTCGTATACCGCCGCAGCCGGAACCTGCAGGACAACGACGGGTACACTGAAAACCAGTACAGGCAAAATTACGGGGACCTCCGGGACCAACAGAACAGCGCCCACCGCCAGCATTGGGTTGAGGAACAACACCATCCGCGCAGCGGCGGCTTCGGAAGTCGCTACGGGGGCTCTGCAGGTATGGAAGACAGCCGATCCGGGTTTGGAGGAGCACCGAGCCGGGAGGATAGCAGAACCCGTTCTGGTAGCAGCGCCGGCAGTAACTTCAACAACGACTACGGTCCTGACCGGTACCGAAGCCGCCCGGGCGAAAACTATGGAAACATGGCCGGCTCGCTCAGCGTTGGCTATGATGGCGACTTCAACGCCGACCAGAATCGCAACCGGCACTATGACCCCTTGAGTGGAGAAATCCGCAACTACCGGGACCAGTATACAATGCGCCACCCGAAGCGCTATGGCCCACCGGACAAAACAGGCTCCAATCCTGATTATGACCGGTATTAAAGCGTATAGCCGGCATCAATCCTTTACAAGTAAATCTTTACATCCATTAAACTAAAAGACGATGAACACAGATAAGAATAAGGACAACCTGAAAAATGAAAATAAAAATAAGACGATGAACGAAGGCGCCAAGGTGCCCAACATTCATCCGACGGCCAAAAGAGAAGCGGATGATAACCTGTCCAGTTCCGGGGAAGAAGACCAGGCAGGTCGCACATCAGGCAATCAGCCCAAAAGCGGTGGCCGTCAGGGTGGCAAAAGTGTCGAAGATGGCGGCCAGGACATGGGCAGCAGCGCCGGTGGCCACTAATCCGACTTCATATCTATCGCTAAAAGGCCAGGCTATACCTGGCCTTTTTATTATTTAAGGCGCTCGGATAACTTTGTATCTACAAAATGGTTCATACCTTAGCTCCCCTGGCCCGTGGCAGGTATAGCGTATGTTCGTATACTAAGTAACAAGAGCCGCTTATCCTGCTACAAGGTAACCGGGGTCGGGCCATTCGATTTCAAGCTGATACACCATGCTACTCTACGCACGCCTACTTCATTTCTTTGCCCTGTTTGCTTTACTGGCTTTTGGCCCCGTTTCGTGCCTGGGCTCCGCTCCCGAAGGCAACTACCAAACCGCCTCCAGGCCGGATCACCAGCTATGGACCAAACTGCTGCAAAAGCATGTTGCTGCCGATGGCGTTGTAAACTACAAAGCTTTTAAAAGCGATCAGAAAGCCCTGCAGGTATACCTGAGCCAACTCAGCAACGGTATACCGGACCCCAAAACCTGGAGCCGCGAGGAGCAACTGGCGTACTGGATCAATGCCTACAATGCCTTTACTGTAAAGCTCATCCTGGACAACTACCCCTTAAAGAGCATAAAAGACCTCAACGGCAAGGTGTCTGTGCCCTTGGTCAACACCATCTGGGACGATAAATTCTTTACTCTTGGCAAGGAGAAGTATTCGCTCAACGACATCGAGCACCGTATACTGCGTAAAGAGTTTGAAGAGCCCCGCATACACTTTGCCATCAACTGTGCATCCAAATCCTGCCCGAAGCTACGCCGGGAAGCGTACACGGCCGGTAAACTGGAGCAACAGCTGGAGGAGCAAACCCGGGGATTCATCAATGACCCCAGCCACAACAGGATCACGCCGGACAATCCGAAAGTTTCTGCTATCTTCGACTGGTTCGGCGGTGATTTTAAAAAGAAGGGCACGCTGACTGACTTCATCAACCGCTATTCCAAGGTCAGGATAAAGCCCGGAGCCAAGATCGGCTACCTGGACTATGACTGGCGTCTGAACGAATAAAAACATGTTGCAGGACCAACAACACTTAGTCATCATCGGGAACGGCATTGCGGGCGTTACGCTGGCCCAGCACGTGCGCCGGCGCAGTGCGTGCCGCATCACGCTTATCTCTGCTGAGTCAGCAGTTCACTTTTCGCGTACCGCCCTCATGTATGTATACATGGGCCACATGCGCTTCCAGGACATTGTGCCTTACGAAGACTGGTACTGGCGCGAACAAAAGCTCGAACTGGTGCATGACTATGTCGAGAAAGTAGACACGGCCAACAAACAACTCACACTTCGTGCAGGCGCTCCTATACCTTATGACAAACTGGTACTGGCCACCGGATCCCGTGTTGCCTGCTACAACTGGCCCGGCCAGCACCTGAAAGGCGTGCAGGGACTGGTGACGCTGCAGGACCTGGAGCTGATGGAACAGAATACCCAGGGTATACAACAGGCGGTGGTAGTAGGCGGTGGCCTGATCGGCATTGAAATGGCCGAAATGCTCAAAAGCCGCCACATAGCTGTCAGCATGCTGGTGCGCGACAAGCTCTACTGGCAGAACATTTTGCCGCAGGAGGAAGCGCAGCTGATCACGGATCACATCCGCTCACATGGTATAGCGCTGCTGCTGGAGGAAGAGCTCGGGGAGATTTTGCCCGATGAAACGGGTGCTGTAAAAGCGGTCAGAACCAAAAGCGGCCAGGAGCTGCCCTGCCAGTTTGTAGGTATAGCCACCGGTGTGAAGCCGAATATAGACTTTCTGCAGGATGCCGGTATAGCGCTTGCCAACGGCGTGCTGGTGAACGAGTATTTCGAGACCAGCCAGCCGGATGTATACGCCCTCAGTGACTGCGCCCAGTTCCGGGCTCCTGCCATCGGCAACCCGCCCCTGGAGCAACTCTGGTACACGGCACGCCTGCACGCCGAAACACTGGCCGCCACGCTGCTGGGCAAACGAACTGCTTATGACCGCGGTCCCTGGTTTAACTCGGCCAAGTTCCTGGATATAGAATACCAGACTTATGGGTCTGTGCCGGCACATCCCGGTGAGCAGCATGCGTCACTCTACTGGCAAAACGCTGAAGGGACAAAAGCGATCCGGATCCTGTACGATACACAAACTACCAAACTGCTCGGTATCAATCTGCTGGGTATCCGCTACCGCCACGACCTGTGCCATCACTGGCTGAAGCAGCAGTATACCCTGCATGCGGTGATGCAGGAGCTGCCGGCCGTTAACTTCGACCCGGAATTTTTCCAGCGCTACGAAAAAGAGCTGCTGCATCAGTACTATACCCGTTTCCCGGAGCAGGCGCCGCCGGTTCATAACAGCAACTGGTGGCAGCTGCGCAAGCGCTTTGGCCTTCTCTCCGACTCTACTACCTGTTAAACCCTGACCTATGCACGTTTCTTCTGTCGCAATTTCCGATACACCCGTACACACAACTCCCGCCAGCACCTTGCTCCGGACAACAGGCCTGCTGCTCATCAGCCTGGGATTGCTGGGTATACTGGTCGCCGCTGTGGGTTCGGATGCCCTTTCGCCTGTACTGACAGGCCTCGGCGGGATAGCTGCCTTTACGGTGGGGAGCCTCCTGTATATATGGGAGAGCCGCCAAAGCAAATCAACGGCGGAGCAGAACAACGGCATCTGGAAACAGGATGCGACCACCCGGGGCGCCTCGGCCTGGGTCATCGGCTTTGTGCTGACGGGCTTTTATGTGCTGCTTTACTGGTTTCCCTATACGCTGGAGGGGCTCATCCAGGCGGTGGAGCCGCTGAGCCAGGGTCTGCGTGGCCGGCCCGCCGACCAGTGGTTCCTCTACGGCACCTTCTATACCCTGGCCGTGCTGATCATGGGCGTTTTTGCCCTGCTCAAGTACCGCAACAACCGCTACCACATCATCCGGACCCTTTCGGTCATGTTCTTTCAGCTGGGATTTGCTTTCCTGCTGCCGGGGCTGCTGCTGTTTCTCAACAAGCCCGAGTTCTATTTCAGTTATTTCTGGCCGCTCAAATACGATTACCTCTTCCCCGGCACGGTAGGTTACCTGGTTGAAGATGGCGCTGCACTGGGGGTGTTCATGGTTTTCTGGGGCGCGGTCGCGTCTTTCCTGGCTACGCCGGTGCTCACTTACTTCTACGGCAAGCGCTGGTACTGCTCCTGGGTATGCGGCTGCGGCGGACTGGCTGAAACGGCCGGAGATCCCTACCGCCACCTGTCCGACAAAAGCCGTGCGGCCTGGCGCTGGGAGGTAGCCATCATCTACCCGATCTTCGGATTCATCATCCTGACCACGCTCCTTCTCTGGATCAACTCCTGGAGCGGTGGTAGTCTATTGGGGAGCTTGTCGGGTGGTTTTGCCAGCACTTACGGCTTCTTTATCGGGGCGATCTTTTCGGGTGTGGTGGGCGTTGGTTTCTACCCGATCATGGGCAACCGGGTCTGGTGCCGCTTTGGCTGTCCGATGGCGGCATACCTGGGTCTGCTGCAGAAGCACTTCTCCCGCTTCCGCATCACGACAAACGGAGGCCAGTGCATCTCCTGCGGCAACTGCTCCACCTACTGCGAAATGGGAATCGATGTGCGCTGGTATGCACAGCAGGGCGAGCCGATCATCCGCTCTTCCTGTGTGGGTTGTGGCATCTGTGCGCACGTTTGCCCACGCGGTGTGCTGAAACTGGAAAATGGCCCCCGCGACGACCGCCATGCTGCCTCTCCCCTTATCCGGCGCGAAGACCTACAGATACTGAACTAATTGTATAACGCACAAAAACCAGCCGCGGGCACTTGTTTAAAACAGGTGCCCGCGGCTGGTTTTGGATATCCCGGAGAGCGTGTGCTATACCGGAATCAGTCTGCTGTTACTGTAATTCTTCCTGCTCCATGTACTCCCACATGGCGTCCTCGTTTGCGCCGGTTTTGGCAGCATAGATCAGCATGGTGGTATACACGCCGATCAACAGAAAACTAAGTGGAATAGAGAATACAAAGGATACTACAAGGGTCTTGACCGGGTCAGGCTTTGACTTCATTTTGGTGGATGCGTACCAAAAAAAACAAATGTTGAAAATGCCGGCAAGTGCAACGAAATTGATGATATCTAACATTGGCTAAAAGTTAAATTTTTTGTGATTTAACCCTTTCGGATGCCGTACATACAATAGCTGTATATTGGCTCCTATTTGATTAAATTACACCCTTGAGTAGTTGATTAGGAATGAATTACTTATGTGTTTTTTCAAACAGCATAATGCAATTTAAGAGGCTTTCTTTTATTTCACAAGCACCTGCTACTAAAAAGTTAAGAAAAAGTTAAGAAAAATTGTCGAATGTGCCTTGATAGCCCAAAAAAGAGCAATCTTTAACTCAAAAATTTTACTTTTCCCCTATGCTGATTCCCTGAGCTGCTGTCCCCAACGCTTTGAATAAATCTTAGTTCTCTACTACTCAATCGATTACCTTAATCTGTTTAAAACCGGTACGTCCATAAAAAAGGGGGAAATACATCAGTTCCGCCTTAGCGGGATTCACGGTATAGGTGCCGTTGAAACGCGGCAGTAGCTTCACGGTATAGCTATACTTTCCCTTGGGTAAGCGGTCTGCAAAGATGGCCACCTTGTGACGGAAGTACTCTCGGTGAGTCTCGTATGCGCCTGTGCCACCTTTCTCATCGTAAGTGCAGCCGGCTGGTATAGGCACCTCAATCATCACAAAATCTGCGTCAGCTTTTACTTCTACCTGAGCCAACAGTTCTACCGGCACGCCTGCTTTCAGGGTGGCATTGGCCCTCATACCTTTGAAAGTTGTGGTCACAATAAACTCTTTTTGTACCGGCTCTGGCTTCTCGTTCCAGAAGGTCTGGTAGGCCGTCAGGTAGAGCGGGAGTTTGCCCTCTTTGCGTACAACCAGCGGCTGGCCAGGTATAAACGTAGTATCGACCGGAAACTTCTCTGCCTGCAGAGACAGCGGACCGGAGAACTGTAGCTTGTTCTTTAACTGGTTTTGCTGCCCCTTTTTCTCACCTAGCAGGTCAGGCAGCAGCGTTTCCAGTATCCGGGCCGACTCGTAGGTGTTGCGCCAACGGCCGCTACGGCGCTCGCTGAGCAGGTAAGCGCGTATCCGGGCCAGGTCCTGTTCATGCCCGCCTGCCATTTTGAGTATACTATAAGCTAGCAATGTATTGGAGATGTTGTTATTAAACAGGCTATACCTGTTCTCGCCCCAGTATGCCCCACCGAGTTTGGTTGTTTTCTTATACTTCTGCAGGGTGTCGAGCGGGGCTTCCAACTTCAATAGCTGGCGCATGCGGGTCAGGCGGAATTGCTCTTCCAGCGACAATCCCTTCCTGCCGGACAGCTCCTGTACGTAGCGGGTATAGTCTACTTTGGCCTGCAGCCTGTGGAGCGTTTCCAGCATCAGCAGCTTATCAGTGAACCGGGCTTGTTCCAGCCGGTATACCATATAATCCTGCAGCTGCTGCTCCTCATACTTCGGCGCGTAGCCTTCTGCTTTGGCAAGCGCCATTGCCTCTACCACATGGTTCGTTATCCAGGTATAGGCGGGACCTTTTTCCCACCAGGTCCAGGCGCCCTCCGGCAGCTGCGTCTTCTCCAGGTGGCGCACCAACCGGCGTACCATACGCTCATGCGCAAAATCTTGCCCCAGTTGCTCCCGTATCCGCTTTTCCAGAAGCAATGCTTTTAGTTTAGAGGCTGCCTGTTCGCTGCACCAGTACTCATATTTATGCAGGAAATCAATCTCCTCCAGCATGACCTGCAACAGGTCGCCTTGTGCATGCAGCTTTACAGGTCCTTTGGCCGGATCGAAATTTAAGGTATAGGTGGTGTCAGAATGCAGGGCGGCAAAATATCCGGTTGTCTCCTCTACGCCTTTTCGGATAACTTTTATATGACGCCGTTCGCCGTCGGCCATACCGTTCGCCTGCTTCAGCCCAAACAGTACTTCGACAGAATCCGGGGCAGTAGCTGGCGCAGTAATGGTCAGGGTATCGGTGAGGGACCGACTAAGCAAAGCCTGCTTTTCCCGGACCTGCTTGCCCTCCACTTCGAAACGCGTGCGGATGTTGGCAGAGTCCGGCAGGTAGTTCAGTGCTTTGCCTATCACCTGTGCCTTGTCGCCTTCCACCAGGAAACGCGGCACGGCCAGCGTGGCCATCATCGCCTTGAAAGATTTGATGCTGGTACTGTACATGCCGCTGCGTTTTTTGCCATCCATCCCCAGCACATAGGTATTCCAGCTGGTAATATCGCCCGGAAAAGTAACCGGGAAAGTGGCTTTCCCGCTGCGGTCCGTCACCAGGCGCGGTTGCCAGAAAGCGTAATCCGAGAAATTATCGCGTATACCACCTTCACCAGCAGGCAGCTCTGCAGTTAGTTGGGCTGGTCCGCCCTTGGTGGTAATGATAAGGACACCGCCTGCCCCTGCGGCTCCATAAAGCGCTGTGGCCTCCTCCCCTTTTAGTATTTTTGTAGAGGCGATCAGACTCGGGTCTATGTCTGACTGCTTGCCACTGTAGGGGGCGCCATCCACTAGAATCAGCGGTGACTGATTTGCCTGAATCGTTGTAATTCCCCTGATTTGTACTCCTGGAGCACGTCCCTCCAATACAATCGCAACAGAAGCCATCTTCATACTCTTCCTTTCCTGCACGCCATAGCCTACTACCACTACTTCCTGCAGTTGCTTCATGTCCTGTTGCATACCAGCATTCACTACCCTTCTTCCCTCTAAGGGCATTTCGATGGTGCTATACCCGATAAAACGGAAGATCAGTACACCATTGGCAGGGACACCCAGTTTGTAGTTTCCGTGCGCATCGGTGGCTGTTCCAATGCGGGTGCCCTTGACCAGTACCTGTACACCCGGCAGCGACTCATTGGTATTTGCATCTACCACCGTGCCTGTGACGATGGTGCCATAATCACTTAGACCCGTGGTATAGTTGTCGTTTTGCATCTGCCGCACGATCTGCTCCTGCGCTACTGTGCCCGCTTCGCGTTGAATCGCCTTGATGCGTCTTTCCAGTAGTGTCTGCATCCCTTGGCTCTGCTTATCGACTGGCTTCAAAACTGTTGGTTGCAGGTATAGCTGTACCTGTCCGTTTGGCTGGATGAAGACTTCCCGGGTGATGTAGCTACTGTCGGGGAACAACAGGGAGAACTGGTAGTTGCCAGCCGCTATACCTGAGATCAGGGTACTGCTCCCGTTGTAAAAGAAAACAGAATCCGGGCGTCCGGTTTTGTGCAGCAGCGCGATGGCAGGCATCTGCTGGAAGGTCGAGTCCAGGCGCCAGCCCAGGCGGCCTTTAAGCAAGCTGTCCTTTACCCGTGGGTTGTTTCCGAATACTTTCCGTACCCAGAACTGCCGCTGCTGCGCTTCCCATTCCTCCTGCAGTCGCCGCTCTGTCAGTGCTTCGGCCTGTAGCGGTAATGGCTTACGCTCCTTTTTATCCCAGAAGGGCAACAGCGGCGGCCTGTCCGGAACTAGCTTGCGCTCGCGCATTTTCAGGAGCTCCCGCTCAAAGGTATAGGTATACCCCGACTCCATCAGAAAATTAGTGCTGAAGCTGTTGTGCCGCACAAACTGCACATAGTGCGGAGAAAAAGGCCCGACCAGCACTCCCCTGTCAGAGGTATAGGAGTTACCATAATTTCTCCCGTTGCCGCCCGGAAGCTGCAGGACCCGCCGGCCTTGCTTCAGGTAGGCCAGGTCCGTGTCGAAGTTTTGTTCTACCTGCAGCAGGTAGTTATTCAGGTTGTTCCATTCGTGAGCAGGCAGGTATTTCTTATTTGTCGCGGCCACATAAGGCGCAGGCTTTGTGATGTCAACGCTCAGGACCAACCGGTGATAAGGCCGGAAGTAAACGCTGTCCAGCGTGATCAGCTGGTCGGTGGTGCGGAGTGTAAGGGTATGGTAACCGCTGTCGGCTGCAAAGGAATAGGCCGGCAACACATCGGTTCCGGAGAAATATACCGGCACCTTGTCCAGGTATACCACATGCACCGGCACGACCCGTCCGGAGTCAACCACAAAAGGAGAAAATTGCGTCAGGCTGTCGCGGGAGAGGCTGTACTCGGTGAACAAGCCGGTTTTAGGGTATAAGAAATTGTAATAGGCGATGCTGTCGAGGCCCATACGGCGACTCCACTTTTCCCAGGTCATCAGCAGGCTACCTGCTTTGGCATCCTGCTTCAGGCGCAGCTGCTGAAAGGACTTGCGGCCTTTGTACTTGTCCCAGGAAGGAAGCCCCGGCACGCCCTGTGCCTGGAATTTAGAAGTGATCGCATAGGCTGTCAGGTCCGCATCCGGAACCGGTTTGCCCTGAGCATCGCGCACAGTAACCGTCAGGTCGGTCTGCTGCCCGGGGTACACCACCTGGGGTGCCGCTACTTCCATGTTCAAGGTATATTTGCGGTGTGGTGCGGCTTTTTCATCCGTCCTGATGTCGCCTCCCCATACATAACGCACTGCCACAAAGAAAGGGTCCTCGTTCCGCGCAGCGCGCACATACCGGAAGCTGCTCTCCTGCCCTTTCCCCTGCTCCACCAGCTTATCGCCCCGGTATATGAAGTACCAGTACGGCAGCTTGCGCGGGTTACTGAGCACTACGAACAAAGTATCATGGGTGCGGTCGGTATAGGATTGGAATTGAGCCTCTTCGCTGCTGAGTTCGAGGGTAGTTTCTAACTGCGGCGCCTGCAACCGGTAGCGGCGGACATACGGGTTGAATGGGATCTGAAACGGCAGTTTTACCTTTTGCTCCAGTACTTTATTTCCTTTGGCATCAAAGGCTGACAGTTGCGCCTCCTGGGACATAGCCTTTTCGCCCTCCGTGTAGCGGGCCAGCAGGCTATCCCCGGCCAGTAAGAGCTGCAGGTGACCGGGTGTATAGGTATAGCTGGCCGTGCTGGTATGGGTACTGCGTTCGTTGCTGCTGTTCAGAAAATCGGCCTTGACCAGGTAGATCACGGATGCTTTCGGGAAGGCGGTTGCAGGTATAGCAATGGACGTTTCGCCGGCGGCATCCAGTGGCTGGCTGTGCTTCCAGAGCGTGTCGGGTACAAACACCTCCTGCTCCCGTGACCCAAGCAATTGCTGCGTCAGGATGGTTACTTCCACACGGGCATCCAGCAGGTTGAGGCCGTTGGCATCGGTGCCCCGCACATGCAGCCGGTTCTCCACGCCAGCCCGGTGCTGCTCCTGCTCCAGGCGCAGGCTATACCTGTTTTCCTTCAGTTCATAGTCCTCATAGCGGAAGCTGTGCCGCACCAGCTCCTGCTGATGGCCCTTTTTCCTTTCCAGAAACAGGCTGTACTCTGCGTCCAGTTTCAGGTTGATGCTGTCGTGCAGTATAAACCAGCCTTCGTAGGCCCCTTTGCGGTACGGGCGCATTTCCGCCAGTTTTTTGCGCTTTGTCTGGTAATTGTATACAACCAGTTGCGCCTCCTCCTGCACGGCTCTGCCATTAGCATTGACAACATAGGCCTTATACCTGACGGTGTCGCCTGGCTGGTAAAGTGGCTTGTTGGTGACTAGGTAGCCTTTGTACTTACTCTCCTTTTCGCGGCGGTAATCTAAGCTGAAAACAGCAAAAACCCAGCGCACCCAGCCCTGCGGCTCCTGCCACCTGATCGAGCGGTATAAGGCACTGACTGGCCTCCAGGCATAGCGGATGGGCGGTGTATGGAGGATCCGCAGCCACCACGCCGGCTTATAAACAGGCATTTCAGCTGCGGCCAGTTCTTCATAAAAGGTATAGCCCCGATGTGTGACGCTGATGACACCTTTCTTAGGACTTTTGGAGAGCCGGTAGGTTTTGGTTTTGCTATCAAATGGGATGCGCTTCTTCCCTACCAGTACCTGAGCATCCGGCACGACCTGCCCCAGGCTGTCGTGCACCAGCAGGGCGAGTTCCGGCTGCAGGTGCAGCAACTGGGCCTGCAGCCGGCTTTTCGTTTCCAGCCAGTACACAATGTCTGGCCCCTCGGCATGCATGTACAAATAGTGGCCCTGCGGAAGCGGTGTGCTATACGCTTTGCCTATAGCAAAGGAATCAACAGCTGTATGAAAGAAAGCGGAAGTAACTGCTTTCGGCCCTTTCTGATAAATTTTCAGGGCTTCCCCATCCGTTATCCGGTAGATGTAGGTATAAGGGCTCCGAAGATGACTATCGGCCAGGCGCCCCTGGGAAAGAGCAGGCACCGATAACAGCAGCAAAAGGACAGGCAGCAGGAAAGTTTTCAGCATAGCATCGGGAATTCCCTATCAATATACTAAAAATAAAATATTTGCTGACAGCTTTCATGTTGGCCTGCTGCCCTAAAATAAACTGCTCCATAACACGCAAAAACCTGCATTACTTCGTAATTTTGGCCTTTGCTGGACTTACTTTACCAAACCCGGCCAACATCCTGCACGTTATGCTTGCCTATGGAAACACCGACTGAAGCCCCAAAAGACATACGACAGACGATCATAGCGCGTGCGAGAGAGCTTTTTTTTACCCATGGCTATACCAAAGTGCTCATGTCGGAACTGGCGCGGCAGCTGGGTATGAGTAAGAAAACGCTCTACCTGTATTTTGATGGGAAAGAGGACCTGCTCAATGCCGTGATCAGGGACTACCTGGCAGAAGGGCAACAGGAAATTGAGCGTATCCTCAACGATACCGGGCTGGAGTTTGAAGAAAAAGCCATCCGCTATTTCAGGTATATTGGCAACCGGCTGCTGGTCGTCAACCGGCAACTCATGACCGATATCCGCAAGAATGCGCCCGGCAGCTGGCAACTGCTTTATAATTACAAGGTGGAGGCTGCCTTCAAGCGCTTCCATACCTTGCTGAATGAAGGTATGCGGAAAGGGCATGTGCGGCAGGATATCAACAGGCCGCTGGCTGTGCTCCTGTACTCGAGCGTTTTGGAAACTATTTTCAACCCGGATCATACCCGGCAATTGCCCCAGGAACTGACCGATGCTTTGCCTGATAGCGCTACGACAGTCTTCGACGGGCTGGTGAATATTCTTTTCAAAGGTCTGCTTGCGAAGAAGTGATAGGTTAAGCAGCTCCTGTACCCACAAGGCAACCCGGTAAGCACAGAAAGCCCCTGTTACACCTTCCTGCTATACCTTCCTGTAACACCTGTTCCACGCTGTGCCCCAAAGCGGTGGAGCCTCTTTGCGTAGGCAGGCCATGCAGCAGCCTACCCGAGTACCAAAATCACTGGTTTACAATACCTTT
>NZ_JSYF01000539.1:0-5273 GCF_054824225.1 Pontibacter sp. HJ8 | reverse complement strand
TTAGGATGCTACGAGTTGGGCTAGCAACCGAGGCAAAAAAACCTCAGGATTACTGAGAGGCTTTCGAGTAGTCCTTGGGATCGAATTATCGAACTTCATTCACAGGGATTTAGCTGCGAGTGTAACCTACAAGAGGGTAAGAAATAAAGTAGGTGCCTTTTTAAATCCATAAAGGATAAAGTTATCTTTTATAGATTATTTACGTACCTTTAGGACAGGAGCACCTTAAAATTTGCTGACATGACGAAACAAAGAAGTGGCAATAGAATCCCCAAAAAACGATCGAAGCTCTTTTACGTCATATTGCTAACAACTTCTTGCCTGTTTCCGTCTGCTGCCTACGCCCAATCCGGGAGCACCGGGGACGGCGGTCTTTTCAGTTTGCCGGGTATCCTCATCACCATCACGCTGCTGATTATACCTGTTGTCGCCGCCCTTTTTCTGCTGGTGGTTAAAGCGAACGCGCTCTTCCGAAGTATCCAGAATAGAAAAGACACGGAGGAGGCCTCTCGCTTTGCCACCTACCTGAAATCACTGAATGTGGACCAACTGGGAGCGCTGCAAAAAGACAGGGAGCACCAGGTATATCACCTCAATAACCAGGAACTCTCAGGGCCTTTTTCACCGGAAGACTCCAGAGGCCTGTTAAGCAGCATAAACGAGCAGTCCAACATCCGTTTCATAGAAGCCAAGCGCAAAGCTATCGTCCGGCCTGGCATCGACCCGGCGCTATCCAGGCTCATCCTTTGGTTTTTGGGCACCGCCACTTTCTGGCTTGTCTTCGGAACATCGGTGGGAGAGTATATCGGCATTAAGTTCGTGGCACCGGATGTGGACCAGGTGAGCTGGCTGAGTTTCGGCAGGTTGCGTCCGGTGCACACCAACGCGGTGTTCTGGGGTTGGTCGTCGCTTGCCATGCTGGGCCTGGGCTATTACGTGGTGCCGCGAGTAAGTAACATACAAATACATAGTCTGAAGAGCGGCTGGTGGTCGCTGCTCCTCATCAATGCATCGGTTGTGCTGGGCACTATCGCGCTGATGGCAGGCATCAACAATGGTGGTGGCGAATACCGCGAGTACATCTGGCCCATCCAGTTGCTTTTCGGCATCGGACTGGTGATCACCCTGGTCAATTACCTGAGAACGGTTGCTAACCGCAAAACGACAGAGATCTATGTATCGAACTGGTACATCGTGGCGGCTGTAATGTTTGCCATTGTGATCTCGATCGTAGCGTATGTGCCAAACTTTCAGAACGGACTCGGCGAAACCATCATACAGGGTTATTATATGCACCAGGGTGTGGGCATGTGGTTCATGCTCTTCACGCTTGGTCTGGTGTACTATTACCTGCCCCAACAGCTCAACAAGCCCATTTACTCCTACAGCCTCGGCATCCTTGCCTTCTGGTCGCAGATATTCTTTTATACTTTGATAGGCACGCATCACTTCGTATTCAGCGCCATCCCCTGGTCGTTGCAGACGGTAGCGATTGTGGGCAGCGCGGGTATGATCATACCTGTCGTGTCGGGTACTACCAATTTCCTGATGACCTTCCGGGGGGCATGGCATAAAGTAGCGGGCAGCTATACCCTGCCTTTCTTTATTGTGGGCATCATCTTCTACTTCACAGGCTCGCTGCAGGGCACGGCAGAGGCTTTCCGCAGCACCAACCTTATCTGGCACTTTACAGATTTTACGGTAGCGCACTCACACCTGACTATGTACGGTATCATTGCCTTCTTTCTGTGGGGAGGCATCTATGCCATTGTGCCGCGGCTGACGCGTCAGGAGCCTCCACAGATCACGGTGGGCATTCACTTCTGGATGGCCTTTATCGGTATGATGTTCTATACTGTTCCGCTGATGTGGGGCGGTACCATGCGGGGTCTGATGTGGATGGAAGGGCTGCCCTTTATTGAAAGTGTGACCACGATGGCTCCCTACTGGTTGTGGCGTGCCATTGGCGGTTCGCTGATGTGGGTATCGCACCTGGTGTTTGCCTATAACATGTACAATATGATAAATCCACGCAAAACAGTGAACATCAACGACACCGCCATCAAGAAGCTTCATGCGAACGAACTGGTGGACATCCTCGATAAATGAAACTCTTCTACGAATGTATAACCCATGAAATTCCTAACAGTTGCTCTTTAGCACACACAGCATATGATGGACTTTTTTAACGACTATCGGAAACTATACCTGAGTGCGCTTGGCTTGTTTGTCGTGCTCACTATACTGGTTGCCATCATGCCTGCCATCAGCAACCAGAACAACAACAGCCCGCTGCCAACCGAAGAGGCTCTGAGCGACGCCGCCCTGGAAGGAAAGGCGCTTTACGTAGCCAATGGCTGCGTAGCATGCCATACCCAGCAGGTGCGCAACCTTGATATGGACAAAATGTGGGGTAAGCGACCCAGCATAGCGGCAGATTATGCGGATGAAGAGCGCACCGATCTATGGCGCAACACGGCTACGCTGATGGGGACGGAGCGCACCGGTCCTGACTTAACAGATATAGGCAATCGCCAGCCAAGCGCCGAATGGAATCTGCTGCACCTGTACCAGCCGCGCGCCGTAGTAGCGGAGTCGATTATGCCGGCTTACCCGTGGTTGTTTGAGGAGAAAGCTGAGTTGGAAGAAGGCGATGTGGAGGTTCCGGTGCCCGATGCTTTCCGGAAGGGTGTGAAAGGCAAAATAGTGGCCACCAAAGATGCCCTGAACCTGGTAGCTTACCTGCAATCGCTGAAGCAGGCACAATTGCCCGAAGCCATACCTACGCCTGAATTCCTATACAAACAGGAAGAAAAAACTATTGCGACCACTGGCAGCAGTGAGGACCTGGGCTTGGACGGTGCTGCGCTTTATGCGGCCAATTGCCAGAGCTGTCACCAGGCCAGCGGCGAGGGCCTGAAAGGTGCTTTTCCGCCCCTGAAAGGAAGCCAGATTGTACTGGACGATAATCCGGAGGTGCTGATAGATATAGTGATGAACGGCTACGATGCCCGGCCGGAATTTGCGTCCATGCCGGCCATTGGAGCGAACATGAACTTATCAGCGGCCGAGGTTACCGCCATCATCAACCACGAGCGCAGCAGTTGGGGCAATAGTGCACGAAAAGTACCGGTGGAAAAAGTACAGAAGATTATGGATCTTCTCAAAGAGACAGCTAAAAAGTAAATGGCACATGTCCGAAGCAATGCCAGACCAAAGGTCACCGGAACTGCTGACTGCTACGCCGTTTGAAGGCCAGCTTTTAGCTATAAGCCTTGCCCGGAAAGCGATTTGCGACAGGCAACCGGACGATGGGCTGAGACGGCAGCAAATTGCTTGTTGTGTTTTTAAGCCAGCTAAAGGAAAAAAGGCTGCAACCCGCAAAGAAGCCGCATGTTGTAAAGCATGCGCCCGGAAAATGTTTCAGGAGATAGCAAAGGCAAACAACTATTGGAGAACAAGCGATTAAATAGAACCTGGCTTATGAAAACCATCCTGCTTTCAATTTTCGCCACACTGTTGAGCCTGACAGCTTTTGCCTGCCCGGTGTGTGAGAAGCAGCAGCCTAAAGTGCTGCAGGGCATCAGCCACGGAGCTGGCCCGCAAGGTGACTGGGACTATGTTTTTGTCTGGGCCACGGTGATCATTGTGGTGCTTTGTCTGTTTTTTAGCATAAAATGGCTGGCCCGTCCGGGCGAAAAAGGTGAGGATCACATCAAAAGAACAGTATTAGATTTCTGACAGAATGGAAGACAAAAGCTCTGTAATAATTTTTGTAGATGACGATCCGCAGCCAGTCGGCTCCTTCAGATCACCCATCAACTTCGAGCTGGATACCCGGAAACTGGTAGATGGAGAACATACCCTGCGTATTGTCAGCAAAGACCCATCCGGCAAGGAAGGTATTCGTAAGCTTCCATTTGTAGTACGCAATGGCCCTGACATTAACGTGGAAGGCATTTCTGAGAACGAAGTAGTAGACGGCGTGCTGCCCATTATGGTGAGCGCCTATGGCAAAGGCGATCAGAAAGTGTTCCTGATCGAAGGCAGTGAAACTCCACGGAGTATACCCAACTGGGTCTGGATCCTGCACATCGTATTTGGCGGCTGGGCATTGTATTACCTAATCACACAATTTGCAATATAAAGATGACGACAAAACATGATATAACCGGACTAGAGGATATAAAGGTATTGGTAGACGAGTTCTATACCTTGGTTCGTAACGACGAACTGCTGGCGCCCATTTTTCTTTTCAGACTCAACACCTACTGGAAGCCGCACCTGGAAAAGATGTATACCTTCTGGAACGCTGCGCTGTTCGGTGTAAAAGGCTATACCAGTAACCCTTTTGCTAAGCACGCGACCATGCCCGTAGATGGGGAGCATTTTGAGCGCTGGCTCTCACTTTTCATAAGCACAGTGGATACTTACTTTGAAGGCCCGATGGCTGAGGAAGCTAAGAAAAGAGCGCTGATCATGGCAACTAATTTTGAAAGGCGTATTGACGGGCTAAAGGGAACCGATACGGTAACATTAGTATAGACGACGAAAGTCAACGTTTATTTTTAATGATAAGCTCTAATGAAGATGAAATGGAGATGAAAGAAATTCATGCCAATGCTTCTTACAAAGTTTTGACCGTTAGCTTAGCCAAAGGAGAGGAGATGCCGCGGCATTATGCTACATCAGATGCATGCCTGGTTATTAGAGAAGGCAAAGGAATGCTGAAACTTCAGGAAAGGGAAGTTGTACTGGAAGCAGGGGCTACTTTGGTTATTCCGGCCAATGAGCCGCACAGTTTGCAAATTCAGGAAAACTTTGCTGCCACAGTTATTTTAGCTGCCGGTGCGCAGATAAATTTCCTCACCAGCCAGCCTTCCGGAAGTGAATCAGGATAATAACCAAAACATTGCTGCAGTATTACGAGCAGGTATAGGTCATAGCCAGCAGTAGGTACATGAAGTTTTCTGCCCTTTATTAGGTCGTTATACTTTATGTTTGCAGCAGAACACTTAAAAGGGGACAGCATATGATTTCCAAGTCGTGCAAATATGGCATCAGGGCGGCCGTTTATATCGCCTCGAAAGCTGGTGAAGGAGTGAAGCTAAATGTGAAAGCTATAGCAAAAGAGATAGATGCACCCGAAGCCTTTACAGCAAAGATTCTGCAAATCCTCAACAAGCACCGGATCATTACTTCTTTAAAAGGACCCTACGGTGGTTTTTTCATCGATGAATACCAGTTGGAGCAACCTGTCATCAATATCGTTA
>NZ_JSYF01000538.1:0-5866 GCF_054824225.1 Pontibacter sp. HJ8 | reverse complement strand
TCATCAAGGAGAAAAGTAAGGCCCCGCCGGACAGGCGAAACTATGAAACAAGACTAGTAGCAAGCTGGATGAAGCCATAGCGACGAAGCAGGTATAGGTATAGAAGATGCCTCGTAGGTTGGAGCGCTCCATAGTTAGAGGTAAAACAAGGGGTAGGCCAGACCAAGAAAGGCTACTAGCAGGCAAAAGCCTTGCTGGCGGTCCTCAGAGGCCCCGGCTACATGCTACAACAGCAGAAGGGAGGTCATGAAATATTCCAGATTTCTCGCTCTGCTCGAAATGACAATCAAATTAATGTCAGAAAAAGAAAAAGCCTGAGCATTGCGGCTCAGGCTTTCCATAGCTTCTGGCTATACCTTGTTAGGGCATATACGATAATTCCACTCTGAACTTCTGATCCACCGCACCCAGCTTCTGGTAAGCCTTCTTGGACAAACGGACAATCACCTTGTCGTTGGCGCCTGTGGCAGGCAGTTTGCCGATCACACGCACATATACCACCTGGTCGTTCATGGCGTTTTTAACCTGCATAATGGTTCCTACCGGAGCTGATTTGTGCAAGGCCAGGTATTTGTTGGTGTCGGCCTTCGGGTCGATCATCTCAGCCATACCGCTTTCCAGGATTTTCTTCACGCCGGAAATATTATCTACTTCCTCCTCTTCTTCCTCTTCGGCTACCTTCACGCGTTCAGGCGCAGTGGGCGCAATCACCACATGCGTATTGGCAGGCGTAGTAGCCACCGGAGAGGCAGCCGTAGATGCAGTAGCTGTATCCGCTACTTTAGGGTTCGCTATCTCATCGTCTGATTCAGAGACATATATCGGCTTCTTAGAGGGTACGGCCATTCCTTTGCCCACGACCAAAGCCGAGCCTACACTGATGGTATTATCCGGCAGATTGTTCCACAGCTTGATCTTGTCTACCCCTACGCCGTGCATGCGGGAGATAGAATAAAGCGTTTGCTGGGGCTCTACGGTATGGATCTTTTCACCCTTATCGTTGACCGTAAAAGTACGGTTGCTGGCAGCTGCTGCAGCAGATGTCGGCACAGTTGGAATGGCAGCAGGCTTAGTTCCCTTTGCAACCGCACTCACGGCACTTGCCTTTCTCGGGATTAGCACGATCTGACCGATCTCGATTGTTTGCTCCAAAGCAGGGTTGGAATCAACGATCTGTGTTACAGACACATTATACTTCCTGGAAAGGGCGTACAGGGTTTCTTTCGGCTCTACCTTGTGTTGCAGGTATAGCTTGCCGTTTTTCCGTTCCACGCCGACTGAGTCGCGCAGCGCCGACATATCATAAGCTGAAGCCGTAAACGATAGCAGAGGGGCTGCTAAAAGGGTAATGAATAGCATTCGAATCATAGCTCAAGTAGTGACTATATAATTAAGAGAATATGCCGTTAAAGATTTTTTATTTTGAACGAAGTATAAACTGCGCATAAAGATAAAAAAAGTATCTGAACCAACGCCATCTAATCCGTTTGCTAGTACTTCATTTAAGTGCAAAATACCTTTTAAATCAAATACAGCCAGAAAATTATCTAATTTATTTTTTTCTGCAGCCACATAGTAGCTAATGACCATCCAGTCGTCTGTTTCGGCATACTCAATCGTCCTTACTGCCTCACACTGAAGCTGCTGGGACAAAAAATCACGCACCAGATTAAAATATTCTTCTCCTTCCTGGTACAAAACTGGGTGGAGTATTTCGCGGTACCGCTCCTGGCTGTAGGCGTTCACCCGGGCTGCCGCCTGTTTTTGGTTTATATCGTTTTGCAGTGTTTTCCCGTAGCGGGCATCCAGCAGTTGCAGGTAAGCCTCCTGCGAATCAGGGAAATAGGCCAGTATACCTAAACCATCAATTCCATAAAAGGTAAGCTCCGGCCTGTGCCAGAATTCCTCCCCTGTGGCAGCATTCAGTGCCCGTATACCTTTGTGCTGTCCCACTTTCCGGTCACCGTAGCCGTGCAGGTATACCATACCCTGGTGCGCGTCTTCCAGCCCCAGCCACCAGGTCAGCCGCTCCGGCTGCTCCAGCTGATGAAGCGCCCGGCTATGGCAGTCATAGGTATAGAAGCTGGCCAGCAACACATCACTGTCCCGCACCTCCAGCGCCAGCCTCCCGGCCGCCGTATCGATGCGTATGCGCCACACAGGAGCGCCAAAATCGTATTTAAACAGTAGAGGTAGAATAAGCTGAAATATTATTAGTATCTTATATTCGATCGAAAGTAATCAGCCCAAATGTATGAAATCTAAAGCAAATCACTGGCAGTGGCATCTCCTGTATCTGCTGATCGCCGGTCTGCTCTTCGCGCCTGACAGCATGGCCCAGAAAAGCAGCAAACCGAAGGTGTTTATCATGGAGATCAGCTCAGAGATAGATCCGCGCACCAGCCGCTACACGCAGCTGGCACTGGACGAAGCCACTCGTATAGAAGCCGACCATGTGCTGCTGAAGCTGAACACGTATGGCGGTGCCGTGAATGACGCCGATGCGATCCGGAAGCAGCTGCTCGAATACCCCAAGCCGGTGTATGTCTTCATCGACAAGAATGCTGCTTCGGCCGGCGCCCTTATCTCCATTGCCTGCGACAGCATCTACATGGCGCCGGGTGCCAACATAGGCGCAGCTACGGTAGTGGGTGCCGACGGACAGGCTGCGCCAGGCAAATACCAGAGCTATATGCGTTCTATCATGCGCTCCACAGCGGAGGCCAATGGCCGGGACCCGCACATGGCTGAGTCGATGGTCGACGCCAGCGTGGACAGCACACTCTCGGCCGGACAGGTACTGACGCTGACAACTTCAGAGGCCATCAAATTTGGTTTCTGCGAAGGACAGGCAGCCAATGTAGACGAAGTGCTGCAAAAATTAAACCTGCAAAACGCCGAGATCATCCACTATGAGCTCAGCAGCACCAACAAGGTCATTTCCTTTTTTCTCAATCCCGTTATCAGCGGCATCCTCATCCTGCTCATCGTGGGTGGCCTGTGGTTTGAGTTGCAGACACCGGGTGTTGGCTTCCCGCTTCTGGCAGCCATCGTGGCCGGCGTGCTCTACCTGACACCCTACTACCTCAACGGCCTGGCCGAACACTGGGAAATTCTGCTCTTCATCCTGGGCCTTGTACTCATCGGCCTGGAAGTGTTTGTGATTCCCGGGTTTGGGGTGACGGGTATCAGCGGCATCGTGCTTGTGTTCGTTTCCCTGATTCTGATCATGGTCAATAACCAGAGCTTTGACTTCACCTTTGTGCCTTCCGAGCAACTGATGCAAAGCCTGGTATCGGTGCTGACAGGTATGGTCGGTGCGGTTATTGTCATTGCCCTGACCTGGAACCGGGTGTTGGGAAGCCGCGCCCTGCAGCGCATGGTGCTCAATAATACTTTTCACAGCAATGAGGGCTACCGTTCTGCCAATAATGCAGACCACCTCATCGGCAAGACAGGCATCGCCCATACTCCCATGACTCCTTCCGGTCGCGTTATGATCGAAGACACATTGTACGATGCCCAGGCACGGGAAGGCTTTATCGAGAAGGGCGACACGATACAGGTGATCGACCAAAGCACTTTTTCGCTGCGGGTGAAGAAGGTAGGATAGAGACTGGGAATTAAGAATTAAGAATTAGGAATTGGGAGAGAGCTGTGCAGGTGGTGCAACGCTTTGGGTTTGTTTGGGGTCCTGGATGTAGATCATCGTCCTAAACCCCAACCTTATGAAATCATCCGCCCTATACCTGGCTGCCCTGCTTACCCTGGCACTTACAGCTTTTTCCTGCGACAAAGAAGAGGCAGTAGTGCCCGAAATGCAGGAAGCTGTTGCTACCTTATATTGGACGGGTGACTATGCAGCCGATGGCTGCGGCTTCAGAATTCTGTTAAACGAACAGTTGTATAAACCTGAAAATGAAAGTGCTATTGCTGCTTCGTTCAAGCGGGAAGGCCCATAACGGTAGAGGTAAAATACGTGTTGCCCGGCAAGAAGATCGAGTATGTCTGTGGCTTGATGCGGAACCATTCTGAAAAGATACGGGTATTCTCACTCAAGGAAATATAGTATCGTTTCTCGTCTCTGCTTACGTGCTTTCCAACTAATTTTTCATCCGATTGAATCCTTACATACCTTATGAAAACACATCAACTCCTGGTTGCCTTACTATGCGCTGCTACCCTTTTTATCGCTTCTTGCCAGGACAGCATGCAACAGGGAACTGAAACGGCCGAGGCCACTTTGATCTGGTCAGGCGAGTACATGGTGGATGGCTGCGGCTTTGAAGTGGTCATCGAGGATAAAAAATTTAAACCGGAGAATGAGGAGGATATAGACGAATCATTCAAAGTGGAAGGCTCTATACCTGTGCTGGTTGAATTTGTGCGGCTCGGTGAGCAGATCGATCGCCGCTGCGGCTTGTCTCCCGAAAGCAAAGCCATGGATGGGATCCGGGTGATCTCTGTTAAGAAGAAATAGCCCCTTCTCTGATCTAACAACTGTTACGCTAGCCCTGCCTTGCCGGATAGGGTGGTAAATAATGACGCTCCTGCTGCTTTACTCCCGGTACTTATGTAACTTTGGCACAGCTTACCGCCAAAAGGTAAGCTGTGTATAAAACATACCTACCCTATGGAGATACTTGGTATTATACCTGCCCGCTTCGCCTCTACCCGCTTCCCCGGTAAGCCGCTTGCCGACATCAACGGCAAAACCATGATACAGCGGGTATACGAACAGGCAAAGAAATCTGCCCTGACAGAAGTCATCGTCGCCACAGACGATCAGCGCATATACGCGCATGTAGAGTCATTCGGAGGCAAGGCCGTGATGACGGCCACGCACCACCAGAGCGGCACCGACCGTTGCTTTGAAGCCTACCAGCAGCACGACAAGCCGTTTGAATACATCATCAACATCCAGGGCGACGAGCCCTTTATCCGGCCGGAGCAGATTGACCTGGTAGCTGCCTGCTTCCGCAACCCACAGACGCAACTGGCTACGCTCATCAAGAAGATAGAATTGGCCGAAGAACTTTTTAATGTGAACGCCCCGAAAGTCGTCATCAGCCGGGCGGGTGAAGCGCTCTACTTCAGTCGCCAGCCTATACCCTATTGCCGCAACGTGCCCAACGATATCTGGCATAAGCAGCATACCTACTACAAGCACATCGGCATCTACGGCTACCGCGCCGACATTCTGGAGCAGATCACCCAATTGCCACCCTCCGGGCTAGAACTGGCCGAATCGCTGGAGCAGCTGCGTTGGCTTGAAAACGGTTTCCGTATTGCCACAGCCATCACCGAGTTTGAAACCATCGGCGTCGATACGCCGGAAGACTTACTGAAAGTAAACAGTTTGCAGTAAAAGTTAGCAGTAATCAGGCTATACCTACCCTACACAGCAAGCCACCAATCAGGATGAAATACTATACCTTACAGCGCTTCGTGAAATTGAACCTATACTTCTTTGGCATGTACAGCTTGCTGACTGCCGCCTGGTATGGTCTGAGTGGAAAGTTTGGGGAGGATGCCGGCACGGCAGTAAATGAGATCCTGTTCAATGCAGCGATTTTCTCTTTCATGTTCACGCTGGCCCTGCTGCTATGGTACAGAAGGACAGACATCCGGATACCGGTAAATAAGATCACCCTGAAGGCGCTGGAGCAACAGATGGAAGAGATCGGGTATCTGCGGGTTGCGGGCCAAAAGCAACAGGTTGTACAGGTCTACAAACCTGCTCCTCCCAAAGCTCCGGTCTTCGCCGGAAAGATCTTCATCCAGAAAACCGCCAACTTCTACCTCGTTCAGGGACCGGTAAGTAAAGTTAGAAAATTAGAGAAGTTAGAAAGTCTGGGAGTTTGAG
>NZ_JSYF01000537.1:0-872 GCF_054824225.1 Pontibacter sp. HJ8 | reverse complement strand
AAGTTCCGCCCGTTACACCTGTTACCGTCAGCTCACCGTTGCTGGCACCGCAGGTAGAGGCTTTGGTGGTAGCAGCCAGGTCGGTTGGACCGGCGATGTTTCCTACTACCACTTCCTTCGTAAAGACACAACCATTGGCATCTTTCACTGTCACAGTATAGGTACCGGCCAGCACCGCTTCAAATGTCGTTGCTGTTTGGAAGTTGGTACCATTGATCGAGTAGGTATAAGGAGCCGTTCCACTTGTCACCCCGTTCACTGAGATCATACCATTGGCGCTGCCGCAGGTGGACGAAGTGCTTGCCAGGATCAGTTCGCTTGGTCCGGCTACATCTTCTATGATCACCACTTTGGTGATGATACAGCCGTTGGCATCTTTCACGGTGATGGTGTGAGAGCCGGCCATCATCCCTGTTAAAGTGGACGATTGATAAAAGTTCTCGCCATCCTTGCTGTAAGTATATGGAGCCGTTCCGCCCGTCACAGCACTTACGGTGATGCTTCCGTTGGCACGGCCACAGCTTGAAGACTGTGCTGCCGTAGTGAAGTCAGACGGACCCGGGATATCTCCCAACGTAACTACCTGGGTATAGGTACAGCCGTTGGCGTCTTTCACCGTCACCTGGTAGTCTCCTGCCAGCAGGGCTGCGAAAGTTGCGCCTGCCTCAAAAGTCGAGCCGTTGATCGAGTAGGTATACGGAGCTGTGCCACCGGTTACACCGTCGATGCTAAACTCGCCGTTATTGCTGCCGCAGGTCGAAGAACGAAGGGAAACAGTCAGAGCAGAAGGTCCGGCAATGTCACGTACCTGCACTTGTGCCGCGTATGTACAGCCTTTGGCCTCCTTTACCGTGATGGTGTGGGTGCCTGCC
>NZ_JSYF01000536.1:0-1678 GCF_054824225.1 Pontibacter sp. HJ8 | reverse complement strand
CGAAGTCTGGAACGTAATGCCGTCTTTGCTGTAGGTATAGGGAGCCGTGCCGCCTGTTACTGTTCCTACCGTGATCGAGCCGTTGGCAGCGCCGCAGGTAGAAGCCAGGGTTGTGCTGGTAAATTCAGTCGGTATGTTCTTGTTCACTTTAACCGACGTCGTCACCTGGCAACCGTTCGCATCTTTCACCGTCAGGGTGTAGTCTCCGGAAGCAAGACCGGTAAAGGTGGTGCTGCTCTGGAAAGTCGTGCCGTTGATGGAGTAGGTATAAGGCGCTGTGCCGCCGATCACCGTTCCCGCCTTTATGCTGCCGTCGTTGTCGGCGCAGGTAGCAGGTTGTGAAGAAGCCGCCAGTTCGGATGGCCCGGCGATGTTGGTAATGGTAACAAACGCAGCGTAGGTACATCCATTGGTATCCTTCACCGTAAGGGTATGCTGCCCGGCCGCTAAGCCCGGGAATACAAGCCCGGTCCGGAAGTTCACGCCATCGATGCTATAGGTATAGGGAGCGGTTCCGCCCGTCACACCCGTTATCGTCAGCTCTCCGTTGCTGCTTCCGCACGTCGAAGGCTTCATGCTGGCCGCCAGGTTAGCAGGTCCGGCTACATTTTCCACCACGATCTTTTTAGCGATGGTACAGCCGTTGGCATCCTTTACCGTGATCGTTTGCTCTCCCGCCAGAACGCCTTCAAAAGTAGTCGCTGCCTGGAACGTGGTGCCGTTGATCGAATAGGTATAAGGAGCTGTGCCACCCGTTACTGTTCCTACTGAAATGGATCCGTTGGCGCTGCCGCAGGTCGAAGCAACACTTGCCAGGATTACATCTTCAGGGCCTGGAATGTTCTCGATTACCACGGCCTTGGTGAAGGTACAGCCGTTGGCGTCTTTTACCGTGATGTAGTTGGTGCCAGCCGCCAGACCCGTCAGGGTGGCAGCGGCCTGGAAGTTCACGCCATCTTTGCTGTAGGTATAGGCAGCAGTGCCGCCCGTTACCCCGCTCACCGTCACCTGCCCGTTGCTGCGTCCGCAGGTAGCAGACTGACGTACCAATACAAAGTCAGCCGGTCCGGAAATATTCGGCACAACCACTGCTTCTGTGTAGATACAGCCGTTGGCATCCTTCACCGTCACCTGGTACTCGCCTGCCACCAGCGCGGTGAAGGCAGCGGATGACTGGAAGTTCGTACCGTTCAGGCTATAGGTATAAGGCGCTGTGCCTTTGCTAACAGATGTGATCGTCAGTTCGCCGTTGCCGGTGCCACAGGTAGTGGCTTTGACAGTAGCCACCAGGTCATCCGGTCCGGCCACATCCGTTACCTGTACTTCGCGGGTATAGGTACAATCGTTGGCGTCTTTTACGGTGATGGTATACGTACCCGCTACCAGGCCTGTAAAGGTAGCAGCGCTTTGGAAGGCACCACCATTCAGGCTATAGGTATAAGGGGCATTTCCTCCGTTCACCCGGTTTACAGCCAGGCTGCCGTTGTTGCTTCCGCAGGTAGAGGCGACCGAAGAACTCACAAAACTGGCAGGTCCTTCTTTGTCTACGCTCACCGATGCCGTCACCTGGCAGCCATTCGCGTCTTTCACCGTGAGGGTATAGTCTCCGGAAGCCAGCCCCGTGAAGGTAGTGCCGGTCTGGAAGGTGGTGCCGTTGATCGAGTAGGTATAAGGAGCC
>NZ_JSYF01000535.1:0-282 GCF_054824225.1 Pontibacter sp. HJ8 | reverse complement strand
CATAAAAGCCATCAGAAAGGGCAAACAGGTCGCATAATTGCCGAAGGAAAGTATGGATGGAGCTTTAACAGTTGTAATAGGTATTGGGGGAGCGATTATTGGTTCTTTTTTGACTTGGGCATTTAACTACTTATCTGAACTTCAAAAGGCTATTCTGCAGAGAGAGCACACAAAGTTTAGCACATTTCACGCCAAGCAGATAGATGTATTAGCTGAAATATATAAACAGTTAAGTCAAGTTGTTTTAACAATAGAGGAAATGATTAAGCTAGTACCTCCCGG
>NZ_JSYF01000534.1:0-1329 GCF_054824225.1 Pontibacter sp. HJ8 | reverse complement strand
TGGAATTTGCCAGCGAGCTTCATCAGCTGCACCACATCTTTGTACAGGTATACCAAGGGGAAGGCGATGGCTCCCCGGTCAGTCAGCCGGTAGGAAATGGCCGCTGTTTCATTATCCAGCTGCTGCTCCAACCAGCCCTGGGAAGAGAGTACGCGCAAGGCTACATTTAGGTAGCCTTCGTTTGCTTGAAAGGTGGTGACCAGTTCCTCGAGTGAGGCCTCTTGTTTTGAAAGCAGGTAATCCAGCACGCCTTTCTCATGCATGGCAAAAGCGGTAGGTGCCGTCACAATCCCATCCAGGTGCCGGAATATGGTTTCGCGGAGTTCTGTTTTATTTTTCATGTTTTGTATTACGTTAATTATGCCCGAGTTTGTCCATACGGAAGAGACAGACTCTTATACTACAATTTAAAGCCGGGGTCAGACCCGGGTAGCTGCCAATATTAACTTTCTGTCTGATTTCTTGAAATAACTAAGCAAAGTCATCTTTTGAGCTAATACCGATCATTTTAGGAGGTATAAATCTACAGTAATATTACATCATCCTAAAACTTAACCGGATCGTGATATGAAGAATTTACCATGGGCAGTTATCGTTGTAGCAGGTGCGCTTTTGGCATCCTGCAGCTCCCCCGATCAGCCAGAAAACGAAGTTGCTGCAACTGAAGTACAGCCACACAGCGGCGGACAGTCAGCAGTTACAGATGACCAGTCTCAGAAAAACATCGTGCAGGTAGCTGCCGGTTCAGCAGACCACAGCACGCTGGTCGCAGCCGTAAAAGTGGCCGAACTGGTAGATGTGTTAACCAATGCGGGGCCTTTTACTGTTTTTGCACCTATCAACGAGGCCTTCGAGAAACTGCCGGCAGGCACCGTAGAGGAACTGCTCAAGCCTGAGAAGCGAAGCGACCTGCGTAACATCCTGCAATACCACGTGTATGTCGGCGTACTGAACACAGACCGATTTGAGGACGGGCAGAGCCTGGGCCAGGTAAATGGTGGCCGTGTAACAATGGGTGTGAACGGGGATAAGATCACGGTCAATGGCGCTACCATACTCGCTTCCATACCTACCTCCAACGGTGTTATCCATGTGATCGACCAGGTGCTTTTACCACAATAAACCGGAACTTTCGGATTTAATCTCCTTCACAAGACCGTATTACCTGTCAACAGACCTGCCTGACCAGCAGGTCTGTTTTTTTACTGGTCTATACCTGAAAAGCGGCCTGGCTCTTTCTGATGATAATCCGGAAGAGAGAGAAGTAGAGGGGGGGGGGGAAAGGAAAGGAAGCGGTGAGCGATCAGACAAGTGCAGGAATTGTAAATT
>NZ_JSYF01000533.1:0-321 GCF_054824225.1 Pontibacter sp. HJ8 | reverse complement strand
TAAGCAAGCGTACCGTGTCCGGCATCATCCGCTACGTCAACATCGACTACGACGGCGACATGAATTCCTATGTGGGCTACGAAATCCTCAACGCCCTTCGGCCCGGCAACAACCTCACCTGGTCCTTCAACGTGCAGCAGCGCCTGAGCAACGGCCTCAACATCTCCCTCAACTACGACGGCCGAAAGGCGAATAGCGTGGGGGCTGTGCATACGGGTAGAACGCAGGTGTCGGTGTTGTTTTAGAGAGGTGCTGCACTATAAGTAGATTCTTAAAGAATATATAGCAACGATTGTATGCTTTTTGGTAAATTGTGTAAGA
>NZ_JSYF01000532.1:0-4957 GCF_054824225.1 Pontibacter sp. HJ8 | reverse complement strand
TAAAATCACCGACTTTCAGGCCCCTTTTTACTTTGTTGACGAGATGGAAGAGGGCACTTTTACACGTTTCCGGCATGAGCACCATTTTAGTGAACAGCAGAACAGAACAGTTATGCTTGATGTTTTTGATTACACATCGCCATGGGGAGTTTTGGGCAGATTAGCAGACCATCTTTTTCTGGAAAAGTATATGACGAATCTTCTGAAGACCCGAAACGAGGTAATTAAAGATTTTGCAGAGTCCGGAAAATGGAAAACTGTACTAAGTTAAAAAGGTAAGTTAAACCTCCTTTCCCGCCTTTACAAACTGGCTTCATGCACAGCCGCAATTTATGCTGAATCTCAACTTGCGGCATGAACCACCAAAGGCTATTCCACTAAAATCGGAAACTATCAGCAGCAAGCTCTAAAGTTTGTATCCATTCTTTTCAGCTCTCTGTTGATGATTAACCGGAGTTAGTAGATATCCGGCTGTTATCAGGAAAGGGCTTCGCTGCAGGTATAGCTGTATTTCGTATAATATACTAATAATCAGTGTTGTATATTGTGCTTAAGTCTACTCGCCATGCAGTCTCACAACCTAACTACCCATACTTCTGAACGTGTGCAACCTGCAGCACGCTTCCATATAATCAATATCTTTCGGCGGGATTTTGATCATTACGATGGCGTACCCAGGATAAACATCTATCTGTTGCGGCTCCTTTTTACCCTGATGTTTCTGTTTGTTTCCTACGAATCCTGGACGTACATTCTCACGCATACCGGACCGTGGAATAATGCGCAGGCCGCAGCCTGGTGCATGTGGGGCGCGTACTCCATTATCTCTTTCATCGGGATAATCCGTCCGCTCAAGATGCTGCCGATCGTATTGTTCGAAATCATCTATAAAATTACCTGGCTGGCTGTTGTCGCTTATCCCTTGTGGTCAAACAATGAATTGATTGGCTCCCCGGCAGAAGGTATGACGCGCGCCTTTTTGTGGGTCGTGTTGCCGATTGTGGCCATGCCCTGGCGGTATTTTTTCAGAACGCATCTGCTGGGCAAGCAAACGGCCTGATCACAGCGTGGTAAAGCTTTTCTGCTTCGTTCATCCGATCGTTGGGGAAGACCACTAACACCAGCGCGATCCGGCTGAGCCCAACCTATACCTTCCCGCGTTCTCGCCGTAAATCCTGAAATGAAAGCTATTTCGCTAGTCTTCTTTTTCAGTTGCGTCCTGGGGCAGGCTATGGGGCAGAATCTGGTCAAAAATTCTGGGCTCGAAGAAGTTAAAAACGGTGTGGTTGGCTTCCGAGGAGTGAGCGGCACACCGGATATCGCATCTGTAGACAATAAAGTCATTCAGTATCCGCCTTATTACAACCCATACCTTTCGGCTATACCTGGTCGGAGTGTCTCCTCCATTCAGTTCGGGGAAATTTGCTTTTGCCTGTGGTTCAGTTCCGGCACCAGTGAGCTCATGCAGGCGGAGCTGCGCAAGCCGCTCAAAAAGAACAGGGAGTACCTCGTGTCCCTCTACACCATCCGGACCGCAGAAACAGAACCTGCCATCAAAGAAATAACGACTTATTTTACCAAACATCCCCTGCTTGCCACCCGGGAGGTATACGGGCAAGCCAGGCACAAACTCACAGGTATAGCTATACCTTATACCTCCCTGACCTCAGCTACAGGAGCACCCATCGTCTCGCAGGATGCGTGGACAAAAGTGAGCGGCGTGTACAAAGCGAAAGGAGGGGAGCGCTACCTCACCATCGGCAACTTCATTGGGGCAAATAAAGCGGAGTTGGATGTGCTGAATCCGGCAGAAACGGATACGATCAAAAATTACAAGGTCAAAGGCACCTACTATTGCTACGACAACCTCAGCGTGATGCCGCTAGCAGAAAACCTGGCAGCTGCTGCTATACCTGGCGCAGCCATAACGGAGCCGTCAGCATCTCTCAATACCACCTTAGCCATCGGAAAGACCATTACGTTGGGAGACATCAACTTTACTTCAGGCGATCACCATATTCTGGAAATTGCCTTTCCTACCCTGGATTCCCTGGCAACTTTCCTGCTGGCAGAGCCCCAGGCCGTCGTGCATGTGCAGGGGCATACCGACGATGTTGGCTCGGAGGAGGATAACCTGAGGCTGTCTCTCCACAGGGCGCAGGCCGTGCAGCTATACCTGTTGCAAAAGGGAATCGCAGCGGAGCGAATTACTTTCCGGGGCGTAGGGGAGCGTATGCCGAAAGTGGAAAATGATTCGGATGAAAACAGGGCGCTGAACAGGAGAGTAGAGATTGAAATAAGACAAAGATAATCAGCCTGTTCCGTATACAAACAGCAGAAACTTAACCCACTCAAAAATGAGAATTCTATTGGTAGGAGGTACTGGCACCATTGGCAAAAAAATTTACTGGAGACTCCAGGAAAAACACGAATTGATCTCGGCAGGCACCAAAAGCGGTGACTACCAGTTTGATATGACGGATGTCGGTTCAATCAAAGAACTGTTCAAGCAGGTAGGTAAACTGGATGCCCTGGTTGTGGCAGCCGGCGGCGGCCCGATGGGCCCGCTCGAACAACTCACCGAAGAGCAGTTTTACGAAGGCATCCGCAACAAAATGATGGGCCAGATCAACCTGGCGCTCATTGGACAGAAGCACATCCAAAGCGGCGGAAGCATCACCCTCACCTCCGGCATTCTTTCTGAAGACCCGATTGCAATGGGGACGATCCTGAGTACGGTGAACGGCGCTGTCAACGGGTTTGTGGTAGGTGCGGCCGGGGAACTGTTCCGGCAAGGTATACGCATCAACGTGGTGAGCCCGGGCATTGTGGAGGATTCCATAGAAGCCATCGGTACATATTTTCCGGGCCACCACCCGGTAGCCATGGACAAAGTTGTGAATGCTTATGTCAAGAGCATAGAAGGCGTGCGCACCGGTGAAATTATCCGCGTCTTCTAAAAGCGCCTTCTTCCCGAGCATTTCTCCCCATCTTTCTTTAATTTGCTGCCTTTATAAAGCAACAGAATCCATGACCTATACAGAACGATTAGCCGCCATCCGTCAGCAGATGAAGGAGCAGGGCGTGAGTGCCTACATCATCCCTTCGGCTGACCCGCATATAAGTGAATACCTGCCAGACCGCTACAAATGCATTTACTTCGCCTCCGGCTTTACCGGCTCGGCCGGAACGCTGGTGATCACAGAAGACTTTGCTGGTCTCTGGACCGATGCCCGTTACTTTGTGCAGGCCAACGAGCAGCTGGCGGGCAGCGGCTTTGAGCTGGTGAAACTGCTCATACAACACAATCCGGAATACATTGGCTGGCTGGCCGGTCGCCTGCAGCCCGGCGAAGTGGTCGCCTACGACGCCAAACTCATATCGGTGGGGCTGGCGCAGTTGCTGGAGCAGCAGCTGGCACCGCTGGGTATAAAACTGGCCACAGACCTCGATTTCCTGGACCCGATCTGGGAAGACCGGCCGGAATTGCCTACGGCTCCGGCTTTTCTGCTGGATGAGGAGACTACCGGGAAACCGACCACTGAGAAGCTGGCCGACCTGCGCGCAGCCCTCAAAAAAGCCAGAGCCGATTACCACCTGATCTCGTCGCTCGATGACCTGGCCTGGCTCTTCAACATGCGCGGCTCGGACGTGAAATGCAACCCTGTGGTGCTGGGTTTTGCGCTGATCAGCCAGCAAGAAGTTATGCTCTTTGTGGATGCCGCCAAGCTAAGCGAAGTGGACAAGCAGGAACTGCAGCAAGCCGGCGTGACGCTGAAGCCCTATGAGGAAGTGGAGCAGGTGCTGGCGGAGCTGCCGGTGCATTCATCCATCTTCATCGATCCCAAACGCAACTGCTATGCGCTCTACAAGCAGCTTCCGGCTGAAGTACGTGTGATCCAGGAGACCAATCCGACCACTTTTTTCAAAGCCGTCAAAAATGAGGTAGAGATAAAAAATACCCGCGATGCCATGGTAAAAGACGGGGTGGTGCTGACACGCTTCTTTAAATGGCTGGAGGAAAATGTCGCGAACGGCGGTATTACAGAGATAGCAGTAGCAGATAAGGTGCGCGGGTTCCGGGCAGAGCAGGAAGGTTTCGTGGGCGAGAGCTTCGACACCATTGCCGGTTACAAAGCACACGGCGCCCTGCCTCACTACAAGGCCACTCCGGAGAGCGATGTGGAACTCAAGGCCGATGGCCTGTTCCTGCTCGATTCCGGCGGGCAGTACCGTACCGGCACTACCGACATCACCCGCGTGGTTTCGCTGGGCAACCTCACCGAAGCAGAGAAAACCGACTATACCCTGGTGCTGAAAGGGATGATCGATGGCGCGACGGCCCGCTTTCCGAAAGGCACGCGCGGCTACCAGATCGATGCTATCACCCGCAAGCCGCTCTGGGACCACGCCCGCAACTACGGCCACGGTACCGGCCACGGCG
Organism: Pontibacter sp. HJ8; assembly: GCF_054824225.1. Lineage (NCBI taxonomy): Bacteria > Pseudomonadati > Bacteroidota > Cytophagia > Cytophagales > Hymenobacteraceae > Pontibacter > Pontibacter sp. HJ8. The sequence goes on along the minus strand of NZ_JSYF01000532.1, from coordinate 513 downwards.
TCGGCTTTTTCCTGAATGTGCACGAAGGTCCGCAGGTATTCAACCCGACTCCCATACCTGTAGACATCGAACTGGGTATGATCACGTCGGTGGAGCCCGGTATTTACCGTCCGGAGCAGTACGGTATCCGCATCGAAAACCTCGTGCTGACTGTACTCGACGAGGCAAATGATTTCGGTGAGTTCTATACCTTCGAGCAACTGACCCTTGCCCTGATCGATACCGCCCCGGTGAAGAAGCAACTCCTGGAAGAACGCCAGATTCAGTGGCTGAACGGGTATAACCAACTGGTAGTAGAAAAACTCGGCCCGCACCTCACAGCAGAGGAACTGGGTTGGCTGAAAGAGAAAGCAAAGGCGATTTAAGGAGTTCTGAGTCGCGAGTTCTGAGTCTCGAGTTAAATTGATTGAACCGGCTATACCTGCTTCGGGAGGTATAGCCGGTTTTTTTCAGATTCAGGATTATCATTTTTTAAAGAGTGGCCCTATCCCCAGGATTCACAGGATCTTGTAG
>NZ_JSYF01000531.1:0-387 GCF_054824225.1 Pontibacter sp. HJ8 | reverse complement strand
TTACCTGTAGTTCCTGAAGAGCAAAAGAAGTTTTTCTGAGAATGTGTTGGTGCGGGCGCTCCGGTGTGGTATAAGCTGAACCCAGTGAAGAAGAAAGCACTGTTGCCGCAATAGCATACCCACCTGCCAGTTGAACGCAGGTGAGGCAAATAAGCATAAACAACAGGAATCGTTTCATACTGAAGTATTAATTGCTCTTTATACTAACGAAAATTTGATATTGAATTGTTTTCAGGTATAGCTTTAATTTTACTTATACTTACTTGGTTATCATAAGACTACGCGGCAACAAACATCAGAATTATGCTAAATCAATACGTCTTAACCAAACCTTAGCTTTTCGCCTTTTACTTCTTTAAATTCAGTAGGATAACCTCTTTGCATCAG